>CAWIYT010000110.1:0-9637 GCA_963840085.1 uncultured Nitrososphaerales archaeon | reverse complement strand
TTATATGTATATTATATTTTAGAATAATAAATTAATTAAAAACTATATCCCTCCTCAAAATGGAGATTTCAATGTTTATTTTAAGATGATTGATAAATATCATCTATTTGCATTTTCTAGATTTTCCTTTGCTAGTAGTTTTAATATTTTGTTAAAATATAATTTTGAACAAGTTTTCGTTATAGAATCTATTTTTTTATTCAAAACTACAATTTCATACTCTTTTTCTTTTTTCTTCTTGCATGAAGGAGGCTATTTCTCTATATATCAAATCTGTTTTTCTTGAGGAATCTTTACTTACCTTATTTTTATGGTTTTTGTATAACTCCCACGATAAGCGCGGGGAGTGGGATTCGAACCCATAAGGTACACTTGGGGGTTCCTACTTTTATTATCTTTGTTATCAATAGTAGTCAATTATAAAAGATAAATAGAGGTAACGGAAAGTTATCAAACCTTTTATTTTAACATCTTATATAATATATAACTAGCATGAAGGGGATGGGATTTGAACCTCTTACTGCTGTTCATGAGATTATACATGATAAAAGGAGTTATAACTTTAACATTGAACAATATCTAACATTTCTATATGTTAAGACAAGGAATTAATCTATAAAACAAGATTCAATATATTAGCTAATGATCATTCTTTTAGAATGTCAAGGTAAAGTAAAAGACTCATTAGCCCATTTATTAGAAAGCTATTAATTTTGAAGGAGAATACTATAATAGTTATGAAGAAAATAAAATCATAAAATACAATTATAACAGCAACTCAACATTGCACAACAAAAATACACCTAATG
The DNA here is from genome assembly GCA_963840085.1 of uncultured Nitrososphaerales archaeon. Taxonomy (GTDB): domain Archaea; phylum Thermoproteota; class Nitrososphaeria; order Nitrososphaerales; family Nitrososphaeraceae; genus TH1177. Next base: position 8,828 of record CAWIYT010000110.1, on the reverse strand, counting down.
ACAAAATCATAATATGAGACATTTTGTAATCAATACAATATAGATTGAGAACATAAAAATTGTGTATATTAAGACCTAGTCCAAAATTGATAAATAATTGTGGGAAAAAGGAAAGGTTGTAGTGATTGATGCTAGAGTGAAGTTCTTCTATATCAACAGAGATTTATGACAGAGACAGTATTATCGCCTGAATTGGTTACATACATTCTATCAGTTACTGGATCATATGTTATACCATCGGGAGCTTCTCCGACTGGGATTGTATCAATAACTGTGTTTGTAGTAGTATCTATTACAGAGACAGTATTATCATTAGAATTGGCTACATACATATCCTGATTGACAGGATCATATGCTATACCTCTTGGTCTATCTCCTACTGTAATTGGATTACCTATAACCATATTGGTAGTCGTATCTATTACAGAGACAGAGTTACCATTAGAATTGGTTACATACATTCTCTCATTCTCTGGATCATATGCTATACCAAAAGGACGATCTCCTACTGGAATTGGATCTATTTCTGGTGTGCTTGGATTGGTATCTATTAGAGTGTTTGTAGTTGTATCTATTACAGAGACAGTATCACTATCAGTGTTAGTTACATACATTCTCTCATGTACAGGATCATATGCTAGAAATTGCGGACCTCTTCCTACTGGAATTGGATTTCCTACAACTGTGTTTGATGTAGTATCAATTACAGAGACAGTATTATCGGCTCTGTTAAGTTAAGCAAAAATTAGGCAGTAAATTGAAAAAATTCTATTAAAACTGAGCACAGAACATAATAAAAAAGTAGAATGTATTACTACTTTATCCTTAAGTTAACAGAGCCATTGTAAATATTCATTAGCTAGATCTATAATTCTTCTAGTTAATTTCTTTAACTGTTCTTGTGGTTAATTATTTTGGTTAAGTATATCATAAATAAAGTCGATACTCTCTTTATCAAAGTCTTTACTAAGATCTTTATTTTTTATTCCTTCATTTATCTTATTTAAAATTGATTTTACAATTTCTTCTGAAATATGCTCATTATCTTTTATTTTTTGTAATTCTCCAAAAACTGCAATTTCAAAGTCTGTAGTAAAACCATGTTGTCTTGCTTCTTCATCAATTTTTCTTTGATAATTGGTTATTCTGTCTCTGAGTACATTATAATCAGAATGATCGATATTTCCTTTTTCTAGTTCTGTTGCTATATCTACATTCAATTCATCTATTTGTTTTTCGTATTCTTTTTTATAAAATAAATTTTCTTTATGTATGTTATCAATTTTAATTCTATAACAACGTAGATATTTTCTTTGCTTTCTTCTTAACAACCACTTTATAAAACTTGGTATGGCAACAGAAGTTGGTATAATACCTAATAATAGAGCTACTAATTGATCAGGAATAGTTATTGGTAATGGCGCATTAGCAAAATTAGCAATTAAATATCCATTTCTTGATACTGCTGGAATATCAATTATCGGATTATTAAATAATTGAGAAGTTAAATTACCTGACCATGAACTAAAAATAAATCCGGTATTAGCCTTAGCTTCACATTTAAGATTTTCTATTGACACTTTAGAAAAATTATCTGTCATCTTATTATTATTACAATATATGTTTCCTGCTTTACTTGGACTAATTGTAAAATTTGCTCTAGTTACTAAATTATTAGTATGCCCATCCATGATAGACACTATATCTGATACCATATCAGCAACATATATCATATTTGTATTAGGATTAATATCTAGTGAATTTTCTGTTACATTTTCATCCGTATCTATTGTTTGATTTCCATCATTGTAAGTGCTCATGGGAATATTAGAAGTTATTTGATTATTTTTTACTAAATCTATAACAGAAACATTAGCAGTAACTGCATCAGTAATATATATCCTATTAGTATTAGGATTTAGAGCTATATCGTAAGGACTTTCTAATTTACTTCCTAATTCAATAGGATCTAACATTTTACTTATGTTACTATTAGGAGGTATAGAACCATCAATCACAGATATTGATTTGTCAGCATGGTTTAAAACATAAATTAATCCAGTTATTTGATTAACATCTAAGTTTATAGGTTGTTCTCCAACAGGAATACTATCAATTATTTTATGATTCCTTTTTGTATCAATAACATGTACTTCATCTGAAAATCTATCTGCTATGTATAAGTAATCATTGTAAATACCTATTCCACTTAATCTGGCACCTTCGCCTATTGTAATATTATGAATTACTTTATTTTTGTATCCATCTATAACGGAAATAAAACCAGAAAGAGCATTACTTACATAAATCGTATTTGTATTCGGATTAACTGCAATTCTGTATGGTTTTAAACCTACAGTAATATTTGAAATTACTTTGTGAGTATTTCCATTTATAACACTAACAGTATTTGATAAAAAATTACTTACATAAATCATATTTGTATTTGGATTTGTAGCTACTGCATATGGAGCAATTCCTACTGCTATCGTATCAATTACTTGATCTATATTACCATCTATGACTGAAATAGAGTGTGAATCACAATTAATGCAATATGGATTAGACATTGGACCAGAATTTGCGACATAAATCATATTTGTATTCGGATTAACTGCAATTCCTTTTGGGTTAATTCCTACTTTAATTCCACCTGATTCTAGAGGCTGAGGTTTTAATGTTAGATCTACAAAAGAATGAATCATTCCTTGTATAAATGGTAAATATTCGTAGTATTGGTCTAATTTAGCCTTATAGGTAATTGTATATGCTTTATCACCTTTTATAGACAAAATAGCAAATCCTCTATATTCTTCATTACTACTTTGATTAACAATAAAGAAAATTTTTTTTGCAGGATAGCCATAAATTGTTTCTGAAGAATCAATATAATAATTTGTATATTTAGAGGTAATTTAAAATATTTACTATTATTTAAATAATTATTTAGACTCTCGTCTCTTTGAACATTTTTTACACTAATAATAAATGCTACTGTTAGTGTCTCAAGATTATTTTCTTTTATAGGAGAAAATGTAACAGAGGTATTATTTTCAAACTTTATCCATTCAAAAGGATATTCCAGTCTTATTTTAAGTATATTATTATCATAATATGGAATAGTAGTAGAATCCTCCTATAAAATCAGGAATCATAAAAAAAACAATAATAATAAAAGAGATCACAATAATCAAAAAAGAAATTATTATTGATCGTCTTTTTACCATCCTTATTATATTATTATTTATTATTTGAATATTTATTATTTTATATAGTATTAATTCTTGACTATATTCTATAAAATTAGTCTCTATTACACAATTTTTTTCTTTTATTTATTTGAGCAGTAACATCTTGTTCATACATCACTAAATTAAATATAAAAATTACAATTATCGTACTAAGAATAAAATATAATTTATTTTTCAATAAACATTTTTTTAATGTCCTATATTTATAAATTCTTTAAAATTAACAATTACTATCTTTTTTAATATAATATCTAAATCTTATTTAGTAATATTGGTATTGTTTTCGTGATTTTCTCTTGCATGTTGTTTCCAATGATTTGTACATAACCAGATTTCTTCATTCTTATAATTGCTACAACTTATACAAATAAGATTCGCTCTTATTTCTGAATGTTTCAGCCAAGCTTAAAGCTGGATAACACCTAATTAAGATGTGTTTACATTAACTACCTCACTTCCTGATGAAAGTTGGTGTACCAGTTTACTTAGAAAGGTTCAATGGAATGACTGTGTAATATGTCCACGTTGCCAGTCTTATAACATAAAGAAGGATGGTCACTACCGTTCATACCAAAAGTACTTTTGCAAGCAGTGTAAAAGAGGATTCAACGATAAAACAGGTACCATATTTCATTATTCACACATACACCATTGAAGACATGGTTTTTGGCAATGTATCTATACTTTGTACTCTGGCCTGCTGGATGTTCAATAAGAGAGATATCGCTTGAGGTAGTTGTACCATTTCCAAGATGCTATAGATTCATAAGAACAGTTATGGAAAAAATATCATCGTCATTACTTTCTTTCGATTCTACTAAACTTGATGGTCTTGCTGAAGGTGATGAATTCTATATCAAGGCAGGACTGAAAGGTAGATCATATCATGATGAGATAGTAAAATCAGGAAGAAAACCCAGGAAAAGAGGACTAAAGCCTTGGAGAGGTAGAGGTACATTTTACAAGGATCATCCAATGATAACGTGTATTCATCAGAGAAGGAATGGACTGACATATTTTGATGTTCCTGTACGACAGTCACTTCTTGATGATATTGTCTGTACCAGAGTAGAGTATGGTTCCACAATATTTACAGATGAATATAGGGCATATGACCAATTGGAAGAACATGGATTCGTACACAAAAAAGTGTCAATCATTCACAAAAAGAATATGCAAATGGTACAATACATGTCAATAACTGTGAATGCAGAAGCAACTTGTATCAGTTATGGATAAGAAAGTTCATGGGTGTAAACAAGTACAATTTACAGGTATACTCCAAAACATTCCAGTTTATTCATAACAATAGAACAAAGACAAGAGAACAAAGATTCATGGAAATTCTTTGTTAATTAGTAACTAAAACATTCAGAAATAAGAGCGAAATTATTTTATTGATATTTTAAAATTAATTATTTCTTAATCTTCTTGTTTTCCTTTAAGTCGTCAATATCATCGCATAAATATTCTATCCCTTTTAAAATGCTCCTTATCTCTTCGGTATCGATTTCTTCATTATATATATACAGTTCAGCTTCCAAGTCCTGTAAATTGTAGTTAAAATTTTCTAAAGTCTCATCTATTAATTCCTTATCGATCTTCTTTAATTCTTCAATATTATAAAGATGTCCGTGTCTCCTATCTTTGTTGTGTACAAGTCTCCATAGCACATTTTCATAACTTTCTCCCTTTTTACCTAAATCCTTCAATGTATTGCGTAGGTCTTCAGATATCTGAATAGTTGACTTTTTCTCCAAATCTTCGTTTTCTATACACATATCTCTATTATATTTATGCTTCCTTATAAATATTATGTGGTTATGTAGTAACATAAAACATAACGTAATCATTATTTAATAGATATAAGTAATAACATATTACAAAATATGAAACAAATTGTTTCTAGAATAATAAATGAAGAGGAACGGGTAAAATGTGAGTGCAAGGGTCGGAGACTTGCAATCTCACGCTCTGTTTACAGACTGGCTAATCCGACGTGTTTTATGTGCAATCAAGTACGGCACCCAGCAGATATTATTACGTGAGGTTTCAATATGAACCTACTACTATTCTGCAGAAGGATTCTATCAATAATAGTAGCTGGTGAAGTTGCATGGATTGAGGTTCAAACAGAAGCAAAAAAATGTAAGCATCAATACGCTGTAGAATATAGTATTAGATTGGGAATTTTAATGGATACATATAGCAAACTACCAAATAATCAGAAATCATTACCGTTAGCATCATTTTATGATTCTAATATGGAAATTAATGCTCGCAATTTAGTTTTTACAGGTATTAATCCTGAATCATCTGAAAAATTAAAGATACACATTGTTGCTGCTATTACTGTTAATAATGAAAAGTTATATTATTTCTTCTATTTTGGTAACGTAGATGAATATGATAAATATCACTCTAGATTTATGAAGATCATTAATTCGACTAAATTTATAATTAAAAATTCTCTATTGGACTATCTTAAATAATTTTTTTATTAAAGTAAAAATATAAAAGTTTAAACAGCATATATAATAATGCAATAATTGACCATAGAACAGCAAAATTCTAATTCTAATTTAGATTATGATTTTGATAATAATAATAGCAAATCAAAATTTCTTATTGAAGAGAGAAGACGAATGGTAGCAAAGTTATGGGCTCAGTCAAAAACAGAAACTGAAATTGCTAGAGAACTACATTGTAATGTTTCTACTATTTGTAGAGATATCAAATTTCTAAAGAAGTTGTCAAAGCAATTTGTATTTGATTTAGCCAAGGATTTAGGATTTTATTACAAGAGTTGCATTGATACCATGGATATCATTCAGCAAAAAAGCTGGAATATTTTTAATAATGATAATCAGGTATCTCAGAAAGATCGGCTGCTAGCGTTAAAAATAATTAGAGAAACCTGTGAATCCAAATTCTCATTGATAGAAAAGGGTCCTTCAGTTATGGCTCTAAACTCCTTGCAGGAAAGAGTCGAAAAAATTGAATCACCGTCAATAACAAATGAATTTAGATAAAACAATTAAGGAATTATCAAATCGACTTGATACTGTTTATCCATATTCTTCTTCTACTAGCAATCATATTAGAAATGATGGAATTAATTACTGGAAAGGTAAAAAGATAATATCAGCAAAGAAATGGAATGAACTTTATGAAAAAAACTCAATCTATACAGATAACTACAAAATTATCCTAGTATCAAGAAAACCATTACAATACTTTCCAGATGATTACAATGGACCTATATCTTCATTTAATGAAGAACTAAAAGAAGAGGCTCAAAAATGGAATAAAGAATATTATCAATTATTAGAGTTTAGAAAAAATCCTACTTTGGGAAGAAACAAATGTAGTGGATGTATATTTTCAACTGATTTAGATGACCCACTTTTTGTTGGAATAGAAAAAGTAATTGCTAGAATTGTAAGCAAGCTTTGCAAGAATAATAATCTTAATTCTATTAGCGATATCAATAATGATTTTTTGATTTCATATCCATGCAGAGTCATGAACTTCTTTCAATGTCCATTCGAGCATAATAATAATCAATATCCTTATACAAAAGAACAATTATTTGCTTTACAAAGAATAGCATTTGCAATTGAACAGGCTATATCTATATTTCATGAAACTACAAAAAATAATGAAATAATATATGAAGTGGATTTTCAAAATGATAGAATTCGAGAAATCCATACCAATTACAATGGAGAACCGTTTAGTTGGGGATGGAATGACCGCAATGTAAAAGAGCAATTATCTAAAGTTAAACCTATTTCCTCTACTATTCAAATAATAAATGAACGGGATATCTATAACATTCTTACCAATAGAGAAAAATTAGAATATTTACTTCAAGAATATGAAAAAAAGTATAGCCATCAGTTGGATGAAGAAAAAATACAGCATGTTTGCTGTGACGAAAATACCCCCTGTGTGCATGATGATGATTCAAATAATAATAATAATAAGGTAGTATCATCAACATTAACAACCTCTACGACAACAGATACATTAGCAGCAGCAGGAAAAAAACAAGAACAAGTACAGAATCAAGAAGATTACTCACACAAGGGGGAAAATTGTCACAGCAAATATACAGAAAAAGATGAAGAATTAGATATAGAATATCTGAAACCAGAATCTAAAATCAAAAATAAAAGAAGAATTAGAAAAAAGTGATAGAGAACAACAAATACTATTGAAAAAGTACAAACAGAATATTATTGACTTTATCGTAGAGAATAAAGATTCAATTAGAATTGAAGATTTGAAAATTAGTGAACCTTTCTACAAATGTTATAGGCAGAAAGGTCATTGTCATATTTGCAATAGCTTATCCAATATTATTTGTACAAATTGTTGTAATAGTCATGAAGAAATTTGGTTATGTATTAACCATTGGCAAAAACATAAAATAGAAAAACACAAATAGATATGATAAATTATACAATATTTATATATATAAACTAAAATTAGAATTGAGAATCTTAATGATATTATATTTATTAACAAAATAGTGAATGTTATTGAAATATACAAAATCTTCAATATTATTACAATAAATAAAATCTGAAGCTAATATTATATATCTATTCAGATGATTATTATTATTTCTATTATTTTTGGAATAAATAATAACCGATAATTATATAAATAGAAACTTATGCAATAGTAAATTATGAGTAAACAAAAATACCAATCTTTGGTAACTAAAGAAAATATAGACTATTCTCTTTCTAAGTTAAAAGATGAAGATGAAAAGAAAGATTTTAGGAATGTAATATCAAAAATAGATATAAAGATAGATACCACGCCTGTCATAGAAGGAGATGAAATTTCTTATAACATATGGATATCGGAAAGAAACACAAAACGAAGAATACATTTTCAACTATGTAGATTAGAATTTCTAAAAGGAGAAAAAATTGAAATGATACCAAATCTTATAGATATACTTAATGCGCTAAGAAGATGGTTAAATCTGCCAGATGAATTTAGAGACTGCTATGAAGTATTACCTAAAGAATCAGCAAATGAATATAGTATGATACCTATAGATTGGAAAAGACTTTTTTCCTGATTCATAAAAAACAACTATATCAAAAATTTTCTTTTTTTAAAATAATTAAGTATTATTATTGCGATACAAAATCTTAATAACTAAATTAAATATTTCTATAAATATAATACATATTGAATAATAATAAAAGATCCGTAGCTAAATCCTTTGTAAATTAACCTATACATATAAACAAGTACGATTTATAGATATATTACAGGCATTGTAATTTATTAATACCTATAGATCCAAGACAAGAAAGGAAAGATTTATTGTGATTCAGTTATAATAGTTGAAACATTCAGAAATAAGAGCGAACATAATAATATAGATATTCCATAACTTGACTTTTTTTCAGAGAAAAAGAAACATTCCCACATTATAACTAAATTCTAAACGTAATATAATATTCAAAAGTTAATAATTATAATTTTATTTCATTAAATAAAATTCCAATAATTCCCTAATATAATATATAAACAATACCAATCATACTA
>CAWIYT010000109.1:0-5268 GCA_963840085.1 uncultured Nitrososphaerales archaeon | reverse complement strand
ATTATTAAGAATGAGATAATTTTGATAAAAAATATATTTACAAAATAGACAAGAAAAATTATAGACAATTAAAAAGCATGGTAAAAATTATAGTAGCATACAATATTACCTATAATCCATTATTAATTTTAATATTTCATTAGACTATATTATAATATTAATCATTAAGTAATAATTTCATTTTTTCTTTGTGATCTAAAATTGTGTCAAAATAAGCAGTTGATTATCCTCCATTTGCACGCTCAAGAATAAGTTTAATAGTAAATTATAATGGTAAAGTGAATAGGAATGCTTTTACTTAAGAATACATAATACTAAATCACATCATAACTTTAGATAATCATTTAAAGGAATATCTAAATATTTTAGCCTCTTTTGAAATTTTTAGATGTATTGGTTAATAATAGCATCATTGTTAATTACAATAATATTATTTTCTTCTACTTCTATTTTGATTTCTTATTCATCGGCTGAACCAATAAAAACAGCAATTATAACATTTGATGATGGAATGTTAAGCCAGTACACTTATGCAAAACCAATTTTAGATAAATACAATTTTAAGGCAACATTCTATATAATTTGTAATGATGCAGACAAAGAAAATGAATGAATTGGAATAATATTCAAACACTTGAAGAAGAAGGATATGAAATTGGTTCTCATTCTATGAATCATAAAAAACTTAGCAAATTATCATATGAAGAAATGGCATATGAAATTATTGAATCCAAAATATGTTTACAAGATAATGGATTGAAAGTAAATAGTTTCTCATTTCCATATAATGATGGAGATGATAACAAAAAAATACTAAAAATTATTGCTGACAATTACTATATTGCTCGAACTGCTTCTGAACCACTTATGTTATTTCAATGCCGAGGTGAGGAATATGACGGTTTTATTGTTAATTATGATGATAAATACAAAAATCAATGTCATCATTATTCAACTAAAAATAATGGATGAATATTTTAAAAAATATACAATAACTGGGCTAAGTCATGAAGCATATAAAAATTCTGGTGGATATTCTGATGATGAAATGTATAAACAATTTATAGAAATTGTAGAAAGCCAAACCAAATACAATACTGAAAATACAATTGGAGCAATTCCTATACTTATTTACCACAGTGTAGATTACTCTAATGATGATTATAGTATAAATCCAGACCTATTTGAAAAAGAAATGGAATACCTGTTTGAGAATGGATATAAAATTTTTCAGTTGAAGGATATTGTATATGATAATGAAGGATTGCATATCAAAGGATATTAAATTAGGTTATATTCTTCAGATAATGACTGCAAATTCATCGAATATGGTGAGTCCTATTTTGATAACAATAACTTTTAATATTATGTTACCGAACCCTGTTATAATGAGACTTAGCCAAATGTTAAAATTATTTATTTATTTTTATTTAATATCTTTATTTTCTCTTCAACATATATTTCAAATAAATCTAAAAATGAACCTTTTTGAATTTCGTTTTTAATAAAATTAGACACAGCATCACCATACTTTCTTATACTTGCTTTATTAGCATATTTAGAATCTGAAGAAGAAACATTGTTTAAATGTAGTTGATAATCTTTTAAAGGAAAGTCTGGATCTACTTCTCCTTTACTATCCAATACTTCTACAAATATATTATTTGTTTCTGGAATAACATAATATCCTTGAGAATCGTCAAGATTGAATGATCCAACTGCTCCTATAATGTTATTATTATTAGTATAGTAGGTCTATTTTCCATAGTGAAAGGATCAGTAAAATCTACTTCTCCTTGATCATTTACATAAACTCCAGAGAACCAACCCTTTTCAAGATTCTCATCAGTATTCAAGCTTAATCCTTTTTTTACCAGCTTACTAACAAATACAAAATATTCTGTTATACTCCATTTAACAGAATCTTTAATGGCTTGCTCATCTATTGATTTGTTATTTCTTTTATTGTTGCCATCAAATTCAGCTTTTTGTTCAACCTTGTAATTATTACTAATTCATTTTATCTATTAAGGATTCATATTTTATAACAATATAATTTACGTACAAACTAGATAATATCTGAAAACAATAACTATATTGACATTGACAAGATAGACAAGGAAAACTATAGGCACTTAAAAAAGCATGTAAAAATTATAGCAGTATACATATTTACTGCAATCCATTATTAAGGATGTTGAATATTTAGAAAATAATGAAGAAGAATAAAACTAATACTATTATTAGTTTAGGAATAAAGAGTAGAATGGTTCGTCTTGCAACTCTTTTAGATAGATGGTCAAAATAAAGAAATAAACTTAATAGTATTTTTTGAAAAATTTTCCTCTACAGCAGTGTATTCTTTTTTCCACTGTATGGATAGTAATTTTCTGCAATTACTTTATACTAATTCTTTAAATCATATGCCTGGAGTTAAATAAATCGAAGGCTTAATTTCAATAACAATTTTTTGAACTACAAAATTGTGTCAAAATCAGTTGACTATCCTCCGTTTTCACGCTCACGAATAATTTATAATAGACTTAAAAATCTCTCTAGATTGTTCTGAGGTAGATAATTTTGACCTCACGATTTACAATTATAGATGCTCCCTCAATTCTAGGATTACGACCGACGGGGGTAGAATATCTACCTGAAGCACTGAGAGCAGCAGGTCTGATGGAGAGATTAAATGCTGATTACGGAGGAAGAGTTTCTCCTTTGCCTTATAATTCAGAGCGGGACAAAGTAACGCTTCTACTAAATCCCGACTCCATCAAAACATTTTCGCTACAACTTGCAGACCGAGTTTCTTCTGTTATTCATAGCAGGCGATACCCAATTGGTACTAGGAGGTGACTGTAGCATCCTGATTGGAAATCTTCTCGCCCTCAGACGTTTGGGAAGGTATGGATTATTCTTCATAGATGGCCACGCTGATTTTTATCAACCAGAAGCATCTTTAACAGGAGAGGTTGCCGATATGGATCTTGCAATTGTATCTGGTAGAGGTCCAGATGTTCTGACTAATATTGATGGTCTTAAACCACTTGTCTGTGATCAAGACATAATTCTATTTGGATACCGTGACAGAGAACAAGCCTCAAGTTTTGGAAGTCAAGATGTTCGAAATACCAATATTTATTCATTTGATCTTACATCCGTGAAAGAACTAGGGATTACAACTGCTGCATCAGAGGCTGTTAAGAAGCTTTTGAAGAAAGAACTTTGTGGATTTTGGATCCATATCGATGTCGATGTATTGGATGACTCAATCATGCCAGCAGTAGATCATCGTCTAAATGGTGGTTTAAGTTTCTATGAGTTAAGCGAGCTTTTGAAAATCATAGTTGCCTCAGGTCACAGTGTTGGAATTGATATTACTATATTCAATCCCAATCTTGATTCGGATGGTTCGATAGCTCGCAGATTCATCTCGAGTATACTCGAAGGTATATCATAAAATAGTCAAGTTAATATTTTATATATGTAAAGAATTGTAGAATAGAACATAATAAATTCTTGTATTCATTACAAGATGAGCTTGTTTTAACAGATCTAGGCTGAATTAAGAATTTGTTACTAAATAATCATCAAAAAATCAAAAATTAATAAAAGAAATGTAGGTTACCAAGTTAAGTTCATCTATACAAAGCCTATACCGTCAATGTGGCTAAAATCTCCATTGATCACACTGGATCCAGGAGTGATAAGATTCATAAATTGTTGATAACTCTGTTCACAAACTTTATCAATCATCATCTTTGCGATCACTTCATCTTTGTGTTTTTTATCTTTGTAGTAAAATATCTCTATCCACACTTCCTCATCTTGGCTAACCGAAATGGTTTTGGCTATGTTAGTAAATTCCATAACGTTCTCGGTACTGCTGAGTTGAAATATACCCCAGTGTAGAACTCCATGTTTCCTAAATATATTAGTAAATGGTTTAACTCCACCATCGCGTCATGGTTCTTTTTTGGAACTCGGTATAATATTGTCTGAACTTCATTACCAAATTCTTTTTCTTCTTCCTTTTCTATAATGTTTGATTTATCCATGAAAATACTCTATACTATGTATAGTATAAAAATAAGGGAGTAAAAGTATAGTTAGTTGCATTATCAACAAGTAATTGTATTTCACAAAACAATTTTGGCAAAACGATGAACGTAATTTTTGGCAAATTATCAATATCAAAAGAAAAGCTTGGTAGTATGCTGTCTGATTTTTTGTATAACTATTCAAATACAATGAAGCAAGCATTAGCATGGACTAGAAAACTATCTGAGGAAGTAATAAGTAAAAGATGAAGGAAGAAACATTTTTCTGTTGGTATTTCGGTGAAGTATTATGAAAATCATTAGTGCAACTACTGAAACTCTCGGCATGACTAAAGAGGAGATCGATAAATTTCTTGAAAGCAAATTGATGTTGCAGATGTCAACCATTGATGAACAAGGTGAACCTAACATACAGCCGGTCTGGTTTTATTATGATAAAAATAGAGAAAAACTTTTGGTAACAACATCTAAAATAGCCAAAAAACTAAAAATCTTCGTAATAAACCAATTTTGTATTTTTCTATAGATGATGAGAATTTTCCCTATAAGGGAGTAAAAGGCAAAGGCTCAGTGACTATAATAGAAGATCCAAATAGAACGGTTTCAGATGGAGAGAAGATAAGTATGAAATATCTCAGTACACTAGATCATCCAATAGCAAAAATGATAACAGAGCATTCAAAGAAGGGAGAAAATGTAACTTATTGAAATCAGTCCAAAATTCTTTTCTACATGGGATTATGGTAAAGAGTAGACATGACTCCAAAGTAAGTTTGCTATTTCCATTTTTCCTTTACTTCTCTCCACATTATATTTTATTCTATAAAATTGAGTCTACTCTGTTATTTTTCATTCTGATCATTAAAAGGTACATGATAGTTGGTAATTTATGACTGTTGTTCTGGTTATATTTTGGTAGTACCTAAAAGGATTGTAAATATAACAACAACTTTTAATATTATATTACCAAACTTTATCATAATGAGATTTAAATCATATGATGAATTTACGAATAGGTCAATAAGCTACAAAAAAATGGAAATAAGATTTTATCTTATTTGCATGTATTTATATTTATAATTTATAAAGATCAGTAATTAATATTAAGTTTGATGATTAAGATATTTTATAAATTCATCTATGCAAAATTTAATATTAAGCTAAATAATTTAGACCATTTAACGTTTTTTTACTAAATATTCTA
>CAWIYT010000108.1:0-3872 GCA_963840085.1 uncultured Nitrososphaerales archaeon | reverse complement strand
ATTTTTTTACTTTAAAATAGATCCTTTTAATTTTTTCCGAAGTAAATATTCTCTAGAGTATGTACAACATTATGGTTAGCTAAAGCAGTTGTTATAAAATTCATTTATCAAATAGATGATTTGCTAATAGTAGGCTCAATGGATTTAGATAATCAAGGATTATCTGTACATGATAACTTAGCCATTCAAACAAATGATCTTACTGCATTAGCTAGATCAAAAGAGATATTTTCAGAGGTATTTGAAGAATCAAAAAAACTACCATCGTCATCAAAACAGCTAAAAAATAACAAAAAGAAAAAATAGGAAATTTATGAAGACAATGTATTCTTATTAGGTGTAACTTACTACCGTGTAAATATATGGTCATATGATGAAACGTCGGAGCGTAGGCATCTTAAATCTCTTTTAACATAGAATCAAGATCTGACTCGCTAAGACCGACACCCATTTTAGCATCTCTTCTTGAAACGATCTTTCCTTTATCAAAAGCAAGTAGTGTAGGAACGGCATTAATCGAGAATCTATCCCATAGTGGATTTTCGTCATCATTAACCTTAGATTCATAGAATTTGTAACCATTGCCTCCAGACTTTGTGATAGTAGCAGACTCAAAGATTGGTTTGAATCTTTGACAAAAAGGACACCAGTCTGCATAAAACATGACTAAAGCTCTTTCTTCTGAAGATAATAACTTATCAAACTGGTTTGATTCAAGATGTTCCATGTTAACATCATGTGGACAACACTTGTATTTAATGAACATAGAAAATGCAGTAGTTATTAAAACAATACACTAGCATTATTATTAGATGCTTGCTCACCATATTATACAGTGAGGACTGACAGTAAGAAAGAGGTTTCATCATCATCTTCTTCTTATTTTACATTACCAATAAAACAGGCATTTCTGATTGCTTACATAAATGGATTGCTTTGGCTGCGCAGATATCCAGCTTCCAATGGATATTAGGAACACTAGTACCTGGTATCATTGCAGAAATATTAGTTCTCTTACAAATACCAAAATAGGAAAATATTAGTAATATATAACTATTAAATATGCAATTATTCATATGGAAATTTATATCAATTCACTACATTTTTGTATCCTTCTCAGTGGGATGTGAAACAAATTTGACACAATTTTTGGTCCCTTTATGGAAGAATTAATTTTAACGAAAATTCCTATTAGATTGAAAAAAGATTTTAAGAAGTATGTTGCGTATAGGACATAATTTGGAAGATTGTCTAGAAAGAGGTACTTAAAAAGAAGAAGACTTAAAATTCAATGGTTTTGATTCGAAAAATATTAACTTCTCTTACTGAAGTTAGTTAATATGACATTCAATGATAATCAAATGCTTATATTATCTTTTGAGGCACTTAATATTACAATAGCAGAATTTAAAGATGGTAGAGACCAACTTGAGGACACGTTTGAAAGAATTGGCGAAGATAGGCTAGTTAGGCATAATGCAGATTTTTACATAGGATATGTAATTGGTGGTATAAGAGCAAATTTCAGATGTATTGCTAGACAAAAAGGATTTTCAACTAATGACATCAACGCAGCTCTGCCATATGTATCAAATTACATAGTTAGTAATATAGATATGATAATAGAAGCAGTTGAAAGTAGTAAATAGGTTATAATCAATTAATAGAATAATAATATTAATCTCAAGAAGACAATCATAGAAGTGAATGATAAAAATAAGAATTACATATTCTTTCTGTTTCTAAAAAAATATTTATTTATTTCTAGACTGGGATATATTTTGAGTATAATTAGAAAATCAATTGTCTTTAAAATTTATAAATGAATCCAATTAAGATAACTAAGATTTTCGAAATGCATAAAAGTTGAATATAATACTTGGTATCTAAGATGGATAACAACTTCTCAAATTATTTGATAGACGTAATTAACAAAGGTTCTTTATCTATTATGTTATCTATAGGTCATAGAACAAAATTATTTGATATATTATCTATACCAATTAGCCTATATTTTCTAATTCTATTTACTTATAATATCATATAAGCAGGAAAAAATATTTGCTATCGTGTTTAATATATGTAATCTTAAACTACTTTAAAGTATTCCAACAGCGATTTGATTAGAAAATATATGCTAAGTGGTATACTATTCCACCTTCAACAATTGAAGAGATAGCATCAAAGTCAAAACTAAATGAAAGATATATTAGAGAATGGCTGGGAGCGATGGTAACAGGAAAAATCATTGAATATGATTCAATCAATAACAAATTCTGGCTTTCAAAAGAAAAAGCTCAGTATTTGACGAGAGAAAACAACATATATAATTTTGCAGCATCTATGCAATGGATTCCTATACTATCTCAAGTAGAAGATGAAATTGTTGAATGCTTTGTAAAAGGTGGTGGTGTTCCTTATACTTCATATAATCGATTTCATGAAGTTATGGCCGAGGAAAGTTATCAAACTGTTGTAGTAGGATTAATTGATTATATCTTACCTCTAGTTCCCAATCTTATTGTTGATCTTGGAAATGGAATTAAAGTTCTTGATATAGGATGTGGTAAAGGAAAAGCAGTCAATTTGATGGCCAAGCATTTTCCAAAAAGTATTTTTTATGGATATGATCTAGCACATGAAGCTATTAATGATGCCATAAAAGAAGCAAATGATATGAATAATTCGAATACATTTTTTAAAAATCAGGATATTTTGAATTTAACTTTTAAAGATAAATTTGATTTAATTACTGCATTTGATGCAATCCACGACCAGCCTAAACCTGATTTGGTTTTAAAAAATATCTATAATTCTCTTTCCGATAAAGGAATCTTTCTTATGCAGGATATCCTTGCATCGACTCACTTAAAAGACAATATTTCTCATCTATTAGGAACATTTCTATATACAATTTCATGTCTTCATTGTATGAGTGTGTCATTGTCTCAAAATGGTGCTGGTCTAGGTGCTATGTGGGGGAAAGAAAAAGCAGTATCTATGTTAAAAGAAGCAGGCTTTGCCAATGTAGAAGTAAAAACATTACCTTATGATTTTCAAAACTATTATTACATTTGCCATAAGAACAAATAATATGATGAAATATCCGTTAAAGAAACTCTCAATTCAAAAAGTTAATTTTTGGCTTGTGAAACAAATTTGACCAAAAAAGAGGATTTGAAATATATAATTACGGATCAAGTTGTTAAATTAACTGGTCTCACTTTATAGAAGAGTTCAAATCTCACTGAACCCTAATAACTAAAAAACCTACATCATACTTATCATTTATAAAAAAAATTATTTTATATATATTAACGGAACTCTTTAGTCCATTCCCCTTTGATAATATGATCAGTAAATTCTTTTAGTTTAAAATTTGTAATTACAATACATAAATTCGATTATGTAAATCACGTTAGTCAACTAATTGTATTCTATTTATTCTTATTGTTATTATCTTTAATTATAATTTATTAATATTAAAGAAATATTAGAAAAATATATTCTATCTATACAAAAGAATCAATAATAAAAAAATATATTGCATATTGTATAGGTAGCGCTGCACTGCTGCATGTGCTGCTATCCCTTTTTGATTTGATTCATTAGGGTTTTAAATATCTACTTTGGTATTTTAAGGTATTATATTTGTATATCTATTACCAATAAATTACATTAACGGTGACTTAGGGCCTTTAGAAAATTCTTGTAGTAATTCTAATTCTAAATACATTTATTATGGAACAAAATTTCCAATGGTTAAAAAATAGCAAAAGATCAAGGTTGACTTATTCAAGAGATTATTATGATAATAAAAGTAAAGGTTATTTCTTAGTTTTTGTTAGAATTTAGTATGAATTCTTCTAAAA
>CAWIYT010000107.1:0-3908 GCA_963840085.1 uncultured Nitrososphaerales archaeon | reverse complement strand
TTAGTAGAAGATCTAACACCGAATAAATTCCATTTCAGATGAAAATGTAACAACATATTTTTTTGAGGAGAATGGGAAGGTGTGATAAATATTGGTGGTAATGAAAATAGTATATAGTAGTATATCTATAAAATAATGGGAAAGTGTTTCCCAAAAAATGATCCAGTCCAAAATTACATTTACTTCACTCTACTCCAAAGGTTGCTTGACTGATTAATTGGATCTTGGACCATAGACTATATCCACAACACTGATAGATTTACGACGGTGATAAGAATATTATTAGTAGTAGTAGTAATAGTAATAGTAATAGTAAAAAGTTGTACATCTTTACACTAGACACTTCATAGATTTTATACTCCAATTGTGAGAAGTTATTATAGAAAAGAAAGAATAGTCAAATAGTAAAAAGGATAGGATACTGTGCCTTGATGATTTATTTTACTTGTTGAGAAATCCATAGGGATTGTCAACCAATAAAGATTTTCATATAGTCAAAGCCATTAAAAGTAATAATTAAACTATATAGAAAATAGAGATCTTATTGTATTATTTTTTATCTTTAGTATCTATATTTCCTATTGTATTATTTTAAATTACTAAAGAAATTTATAGTGATAAGTGATCTATGATCCTTTCGCTTTTATAATCTATTTACTATATTGTATCATAGATGTTTAATGATAAACACTAAAAGAACAATATCTAGTTCAATACTTTATTTTACTATTATGATGATAATAATAAGTAACTTTTCAGCTCAATTATTGTATGCTGAAAATATTGATACAGATTCTTTAATAATAAAAGATTCAAATGATTTACAGCAGACCACAAAGAATTATTATTCAGATATCAACCATAGCTATGATTACTATTCTGGAGGATTAGGAGATTGGATATCACTTATTTTTTCATTTACATCCAATTTATCAATAATCCTATTTTTTCTTTTTTTGAGTCTTTCTACCGTTTTTTATTATATTTACCGATTTATTAAAATAAAACAAGAATTAAAAAGTATTAAAATAAAAAAAGAATTAAGAAGTGGCATTCCTCCAAAAAGAAAAGGACTTTTGGGCCTGTTAGATACCCCCACTATTCAACAACTATCGTCTGAAATTACAACACCTCAGAAAAACATTCCTGGTACTGATTTACCTTCAAATTTGAATGATGATATCCCACTGACTCGTGTTCCTATGTAGGACATTTATAAAAGCCAAATATGATTTAATATTATAAAAAATTGTATAAACCCACGAATATAGTTGCAGGGTTCGAGTCTCATTGTCGGTATCTAATTCCTAACAGTATTCAAAATAAGTAATTTATTTTTAATTAATGGAATAAGATGGGATTTGAACCTGTTACTTTTGTTTATGGAATTATAGTAAATTATGGTTATTGAATGAATAAATGGTTTAGAGTTCATCGTTATATATGAAATTGAAATTACAGAAAATACAAATTTCAATTGACTTTGATAATTTACCAAATAAAGGGTTATTACTTGTGAGACAATAAAATGATATCAAATAAAAATAGAATAGCAGATGATAATAGTAACTGGCGAACATCTTCAAGAGTAGTAGATTATTTAAATCGTATCGATAAAATATCTCATAGGAAAGTATTAAAATAAAACAAGAATTAAGAAGTATTAAAATAATACATGGCTTTGAACAATTTCTCTTGAATTTGAAATTTGAGAAATAGTTGTACTAAATGACTTTCTATCCATGGATGGTAAATCTTAACTTCAAATGATGTTATCATAACCAGAAATAAAGTATTATCTTTATAATACTATAAATTAGTAACATATTACTGTTGATGTTATTGTTGCTTTTGTTTTTGTTGCACCTTATTTTCAATTGATGTGATAGTTACAAAATATATGATAAGATCATTTAAAATTCTTGCACTTAATGTTAGTATTTCAATTATCATTTTTTTAGTTTCAAACTCCTACTACCAAAAAATTAGAAAGGATAGTTATTACTGCTGTAGGACTGATATAATATTGCTTCTATAGTTTCCTTTGCTGCTGCTACTTTTTGCTTTTTTGATTTAGAATTATTGTTATTGTTGTCGTTATTGTTATAGATATCTGAAATCCTAAATATTTAATGAACATGAATATAAACGCCATTTACGAAAATGATATGTATTGTTTTCAGTAATAGGACAAAATAGAATATTTTCTAAAGTAATAACTATTATTATTATTTATAAAATATGACAATTTATGACAAAATTGGAAAACCTTTTTTCTCCTAGTTAATATGCTTGATTTGAAAATAATTCCTTCACTATTTCATCTTCTCTTTGTCTTGCTTCTTATTTTCTTCTTCTTCTTCTTCTTCTTCTTTATTAACTCTAATATACTAGGATCTGCTCTGTTGCATAACTTGTTTAAACAATCTTTTTTATTATTCTATCATTGATAATTGTGTAACAGTTATACTCTGAAACCAATTATACAATGATGCTTTTAGTATTATCTCCTTTATCATGTTCTCAAATCTAATAACAGTAACATATTCTCCAAACATTCTTTTGATGCATGAAAATACTGTTTCTGCAATCCATCTTTGTCCATAGCCTACACTATCCTTCCATTGTTGTAAATTATTTTCCTGTATGTTCACCGTCTTGTTTCTTTGGTAATGATTGGTCTTTCTACAATTGGAATTCTTTCTTACCTTTATTGCTGTTGGTTGAATTACCTTAAATGATAGAAATTGAAAATTCTTGTTATTGTCATATGCACCATCCCATAATGGCAGTTTCCACTACCTTATTTTGCTTTATTATAATATCATCTACTAACTCAGGCAGTACATGAGAATCATGTACTTGTTCACTGGTTACTTTTAGTGATAGGTACTCTCTTCTTTTTATATCTACTGCTAGATGTATCTTTAGATAGCCTCTTTTTATATCCCACTTGTGTCTAATCCATTCACCTCTGTTTGATACTTTGATTCCAGTAGAATCAATTGCAATTACAAAATAGTCATCATATAAACTGGATTTGTCATCATCATCAGAAATCTTGATATCAAGTCTATTTATTCTTCTGCTAATGTTACTATAATGTGGAATTGATGATAGTATTGTCTTTGCAGCATGTGCTCTTACTACTCCTTCCGTCTGTCTGTATGGTAAGTGAAAGTATGCCCTCATGTACCCCAATAATTTGATAAATGAATCTGTGGATATACGAATTTTCTGCCTTCCTTGTTCTTATTCATCTTTTCTAATTCGATATGCCAGTTATTAATAACATCAAAATCAAGCAATACTTATCCTCTCTTTACAAGCGATTCATTGTATCTCTTCCAATTTCTCACATGATATGACTAAAATAGGTTGGCTAAATGTGTTAGCAGTAGTGAGTTATGCAACAAAGCACAAGTGTACAATCTTGACCCGAGGATTGGGTTGTTAAAATTACTCCTAAAGAAGATGCAGATACACGTAAAAATAATTAGTTTTGTTGATTTTTGTTTTATTATTTAACAATAGAAGTTTCTTAGTCATTCTTAATTGATAAAATGCAATTTACTATTTCGACCGACAAAACCTATATTCATTAATTTCAGAAAGTTGAACTAATATCAGGAAGTATTGAAGACAACAGTAGATAAATTGCATATAGAACCAATTATCTCCATTAGAAAGAATGCTACTGGTAAAACTAGAAAATGCAAATCAAGAAATGAACATGTACATCTGATTCAAAAAATTGGTTATGACAGATACAAACAACTAAAAGATACTGGACAGAGATGGATTGCTGAAGTAGTGATCTCATCATTAAAACGTGTACTTGGAGAACATTTACTATCAAGGAAATTTAGCATGTAAAAAGCAGAGACTGCTCTAAAAATAATATTGTA
>CAWIYT010000106.1:0-3847 GCA_963840085.1 uncultured Nitrososphaerales archaeon | reverse complement strand
TGGTTTGTTTTCCTGAAACCACTTCCGCTTGGAGACCATACAGTCTTTTAAGATCTACGTGTAACACCAACTGGTGCTCTCACATCACCGGTCCAGTACAAATTTTGCTGGTACTTAATCTCTTGCATGTGAAATAATGTAAATGGTGGATAGGAATTCCTAATCTAACTAATTTATTAATGTGGAAAATAGAATACATTCTTTTTTTTAAGACTGCCGTCATAAAATTCGTTGTAAAATTATTTTTTATATGTAAGCTCTTTGCAAAATTTTCACGAAAACCAAATGTAGATGATAACAGTGAACTTAATTGATAACATCTGGAAACAATGTTACCATTTTAGTCTTTTTTTAAAGATATAGTAGAAATGTCCGAAATTTCTTTAAATAAATTTGAAAAACGGGATTTAATTTTAAGGCTATTGAAGGAAGGGAAAGCATAAGGGAAATATGTCATATTGCCCATGTTGCCCCGCGGGATAAAACCAATAGCAAAAGAATACGAGAGAAAGAAAAATTAGAAAATAAAAAGAAGAAAAAAGATAATCAATCACTCAAATAAAACACTATCTCAGCAGTAGACCTTTTAAATTATTTATTGATGGTAAAAAGCCTCCTGGAGTAATCGAATTAGATATTCCACCTGAAAAAGTTGAGAAACTATGACCAATTTCTAAAATCAGAAAGAATGGAAGAATGTTACGATTTTTTTCAGATGTGTCAATATTATATACCAACATTTTTAACAATAGACAATTTCATGAAACGCAATAATATTTCTGGACCAAATATTGCAAATGTTTTGAGAAAAGCTAATAGTGTAATTAACTTGAACCAGACAATTTTAAATCTCAAGGGAGAAATAGAAAAATTAAAACAAAATAAAAATAATTATTCATTAAATCAAAATACTATGAAAATTTATTACCTACCTCCACTAGGCCCTTTACCAAGATATTATAATGGGTAATTAAAGTCTGTTTTAGAGTTTAAATTCAACTTGGGAAGTAGATATTAAAATTGATATCTTTTATCAAAAAAACCCTAACTATTTCTATTATAGAGGTACAGGATTCAATAATTTTTTTATGTATATAATATATGGCTCTAAATTTCGGTCCTTTAGTGTTACTAACTTCATTGGCGGTATTCTTTTTTGACTTGCAGTAGTAAGAGCATATTTTACCAAATAATCTGGATTAAAATCAAGTTTATTAAATAAATTACATTTTTGTAACATTCAGTTAAGATTTCAAATGACTGCTGATATGATAATTTTTTGATACTGACCAGATACGGAGCAAGAATAAGATTTGTAGCATTTTTTCTAAAATCTGATAGTGGTGAATTTAGAAGTTTCTCTATTCAAAATAGTATTACTTTTAATAGAAAATCCTTCCTTCTATGTTCCTCTTTTTGTTAAGTTCTTTTATTTTTTGATTTATAAGGTATCTTCTAAAGTCTCGTAAAAGAAATTTTATAGACGGCCTATCTCCATTCCATTCTTGTATGATTTTTATCTTTGAGTTTTCCAAACTTTCACCTTTAGCAAGACATTTTGCATTAAAGGAATTGGGTATACGTAAAAGACAAGACCTAAATGATGGATTATTTGATTTGTCTGCTTTATTATTTGACAAAATATCTTTGGCAACTTCGTTAGTTTTGAATGGATAACTAACCAGGATTGGATTTCTACCATAGGAACAATTGGTGCTACATTAGGTGAATAGTAAGGCATATTCTATTCATAGTGGTCAACAGAATAAAAAATATGAAGGACTGAGATATGTTTATGAATTACTTGATGATAATGGTCATAGGAATGCGAGAAGAAGAATTATTAATCTATATGGGGAAGAAAAGGAACACAGAAAAAGAAGAATTTTAAGACTGATGGGACTAGAAGAAGAGGAAATTCAACGCAAAGAAGCAATTTTGAAAGAATCTAGAGAAATAGTTAAAGCAGCATTTTAGGATATTGTCTTTTTGATTCAGGAGCCTTTAGCGCATACATGAACATTGCCAATGGATTTTCTTGGTCAAGTAATGTTTTAGGAGGTATCTGGCTCATTTAATGATATATTGTATTAGTTGGGCCAAAATAAAAGCAGTGTTATCAAATCGGGCTCAGAGGTTTGACAGTCATTTTTGCCTGTAATCCTAATCAATAAAAGTAACAACTTCATTGGACTCAGAGGTTTGTGAATTGTTATTGACACAATATTTTTGGCCCATCATGATAGACAATAAAGTAAAAATGAGATTCAAACCCATAAAGGATATCTGATTCTTTTATTTTTGAATCTAATTTACTTAATAGCTCCAAGAATACAACTAATAACTCATCATACTACTACGACTACGACTACTAGATTATAATAAATATATTATTAGTTGGTTTGTGCTGTAGTCGATAGAAATGTATTCATTATTTTACCCATCTCTTCTGGATATTGATCCATTACTGCATGACCCGCATTTTTGATCTGTACAAGCCAAGCTTCTGGAATCTTTTCTACGATCTTTAATGAATTAACATGCGGCTGGTAACGATTATCATCGGTTCCAGTTATGACCAAAGTAGGTTTGGCTATTTTCGCAAGCTCATCACAAGCACCACTCCAGTTTGGATTGTCCTCCCAATGCTTGCCTACGTTATTCTGATTATTCATTGCCTCAGGGGAAAGTCCTGGCTTTGCTTGCTGCATAGTTGGAATGTTCTCAAGGACTTCAGGATGCAGTCTAATCCATCCAGATCCTACTGAAGCAGCTACAAGCTCTTTCATCTCCTCCTGAGAAATAGAAACATTATTTAGAGATTTGTTTACCACTTCGGCTTGCAATTTTAGAAATTCAGGTGGTTTAGGTGTATGATCTTTTCCACCACATGATGAACCAACAAGTGTAAGAGTGTTAACCTTGTCTGGATACATGATTGCAATCTGTTGGGCTATATACGATCCAAGAGAATATCCCATAACATCTGCTTTTGGTATTTTCAGAGCATCAAGCAGACCAGCTGCATCGTTTGCTAGTTGCTGATAAGTGTATGGTTTGGAACCCGTTGTTGTATTTCCTAGTCCACGACTATCAAACGCAATTACTGTGTGATTTGAAGAAAGACTCATTGGAAAGGATGGGTCCCACTGATCCATGCCATCAGAAGCACCATTGTAAAGTAAGATAGGGTCACCTTTTCCTAACATCTTGTATGCAATTTCAATATCCCCTACCTGAACTTTTTTTGCTGGAATACTTTGTATGTTTGATGAATCTGTTAAATTGAAACTTGTCTTATCTTGCTGACCATAAACAGGATTGATAGTAGTAGTCAACATAATAGCAGTAGTAGGGATAATCATTATAAACATGAAGATAATGATGAAAATTGAAGTTTTATTTCCTTTAATTTTTGGTGGGTAATACATTTTGTTTTCTGCATTGGGATACTTCTACTTACTATTAACCTTTTATCTTATTATCACATATAATGTTCAAAAGATGATACCAACTATATTGATACGACAACTATTTAACTACAAAACATACTACTAGAGTTAACCAAATATCTTATTAGATTTTAAAAATATTATTATTGGCTATATTTTATCATGAATTTTAAGTTTTCCTTGTTTAAGTTCACTGTTCGACTTCAATTCACAATATAGGTTAATTTAGTTTATGCAAGGTATTACTTTTATTGATTATCTCTATGTATTTCTCTTCTAAAAACATATTTATCGGGCTCAGAGGGATTTGAACCTTGCTAATGCATGGGTTCAGCATAATTTTTGAAAGTTTTATATTATATTTTATAGGATGGACAAATAATAAATTTAAGATA
>CAWIYT010000105.1:0-6573 GCA_963840085.1 uncultured Nitrososphaerales archaeon | reverse complement strand
TAGCACTAATAACTAAAGCTACTAACGTTGGATGTGGAACCTGTAAATAACTTTGAATGTGAGCTTTGATAGCTCCCACTATCTTTAGAATCAATTTACTTAAATTCAAAAGGGCTTTTCAAATATATAGGCATATCCAGTTAATTTTTCTAGTAGTTAGAACCAGAAAATTGTTTTACATCAAAAGTTAATTCCTCATTCATCTATCACAATTTATAACGGGCAAAAATCAGATTCTCAGTGAGTTATATGATGTTATAACAAGATAGAATAGAGAAATTATTTTTATTTATCCATAAGAATCCCTAAAAAATGATGATATGATATCTATATAATTAAAAAACAAGAATCATTTGATTTAGTAATTCAAGCACTGATGTAGGGTTTTCAATTTAGTCCAAAAGTTAATCATTATTTGTTAAAATTAAATCCATAATATAATATGCTGCACCTAATGGATACAACCACATAAAATCATCTGGAGTCAGAATATTTAACTTCTTTTTTGCCCAATATTTTGCATTATGTGTAATCTCTTTTCTTTTCATATTCTTGATTTTCTCACTATCATTTTCAAATTGTTCTTTGAAATCTGATTCAGTTTTACTTGTTTCAATTTTAGTAGTATTCCTAAGCATTTTAGCAGCATTGAAACCTATTGTGTTTTAGTAATTTAGGATAAATTAAATTGGATTTTTCGTAAAGGTCAAATAACATATTAGATTTTGAAAGGCAATGGAATATAATTTTACCAGCCTCTGGGTTATCCATTATTGTAATTATTTTAATTAGATATGGAGAAGATTCATAGTAAGATTTAGGTCCAGAAGTAGTATAATTTCTTTCTTCATTTTTAGTGGGATGTCCTGGACCTTTTTTGGCAGGTAATCGCGATGAATGAACAATGAGATTTGAACGAATAAGAGATTCTAATATTCGACTTAATTCCGAATCATAATGTTCAATAAACTTCAAACTATCTGGTAATCGTTTTTTCAAGTCATTGAGTCTAAAGATATAAATTTTATCGCTTCTAAAAATTTCGATAATTTCATGAATTAAAAATGCATGGGTTGATGGCCTAATTTTTGTAAGTGATTGTTTATATGCATATTTCTTAGGGGATTGAAGTTGCTTTAATAAAATATTTTCAATTAGTTTCTTGGTTCCTTCTTTAATATAGTCAATAATTTCTATTTCTTCAGAAGTAAAAGATGATGTAGTTAATGTAAAAACACCCTAAAAATACAGGATTCGTAATATAATTAAATTGTGTCTGTATAAGGTATGAGTAATATAAAATATACATACGAAAAAAGTACTGTACTATTAACAAAAGATGTATATCAGAGACTTCGTAAAAAAGGCAAATTTGGAGAAACATTTTCAGACATAGTAGAACGTTTACTTAATCAAATTGACTATCTTGAAAGAGGAAGAGATACTTTCCAAGAAGGATATAATAAATGACCCAAATTATTACTATTAAAAATCGCTATGCATTTTCAGCAACACCAGATAAAATAAAAAAAGAACTTGCAATTGTAAAATTTGATTTAGATAAATATAAGGAAGAGATTGAAAAATATAGAAAAGATAGACCTTCCAACCAGCGTTATTATGATTACGATTTAGAATTAGATTTTTCAGAAAATCCTAAAATCCAATTTGATATAGATGATAGGTGGTATTATTACAAGGCTTATCATTACCAGAAACTAGGTCTATTTTTACGAAAAGATGCTCCTACATTCAGTGTCAGTCTTTCCCATCTATCTGAAGAGATGGTTTATGAGTTAAGTAAATTGGATAAAAAGGATAGAAAATTTGTTTTAAAACAGGCTGTTGGTCGCATATTTGAAGACATTAATTTTAACTTATACCATGATTCTATTTCGGCAAATCTGGAGGTAGTTTTAGTAAAATGAGTTGTGATGATTATGCAGACAATGAAAATAAAGAAAATACTTTAATTGATACGGATAACATTAAAAAGCAATTATTATCGGACCAAGAGAAGTGTTTAGAAGAACAAATAAAAGATAAAATTAAAGATACTGAGAATTATCATAAAAAAATAACTATAGACGAACAAGAATTAAAGTCCAAAATACATATTGATGATTATGTCGAATACCTTATTCAAATAGTAAAAAAAACCGTCAAGTGTGAAGACTCCTTAATAAGACAAATCTTATACACTGGATTAAGTTCCTACATATGGGATGACCCCATTAATCTGGGAATTATGGCTCCTACAAGTGAAGGTAAAACCTATCCTGTTGAAGAATGTATAAATTTCTTTCCTAGAGAAGATGTATACAAAGTTGGTTCAATGTCTGCTAAAACTTTAGTAAGAGATAATGGAATTTTAGTAGATAAGAATCTAAATCCGATAGAAGATGAACTAAGAGAATTAAAGAAAAAAGTAAAGAAATTAACTAAAAAAACTCAAGAAGAAGAGAAAGAAGGAATAGTCGAAGAAATAGAAAAGTTATATAAAGACGCTAAAACACTAATTGATTTAAGAGGTAAAATACTTGTTTTTTTAGAACCTCCAGATAAAGAAGTATGGACTATTTTAAAACCAATATTGTCACATGATTCTTTTGAAATTGAATATCCTTTTGTGAATCAGACTGATAAAGATGGTCATGAAACTAAAAAAGTCGTCGTGAGAGGTTGGCCTTCCTGTATCTTTTGTAGTGCAAGGGACGAATCAAAATGGGAAATGTGGTCGGAGGTAAAAAGCAGATTTTTAACTTCTTCGCCGAACATGATACCACAAAAGTATCAAGAATCCACCAAGCTAATAGCATTAAGAAAAGGTTTACCGAATCTAATCCAACAACAGACAATAATTTCTGATAATGAAATGAATTTCGCTAAACAGTGTATATTCTTAATAAAACAAAAAATTAACGACTTAAAGAAGAAGAATAATGCTAATGGGAAAATATCTGTTTGGATACCGTACGCTCAACTTTTGCAAAAAGAACTGCCTTCAAATAAAGGTACAGATGTTAGATTAGTAAAAAGAATATTTTCTCTTCTCAATATTGTCCCTATTGTTAAACTAAATCTAAGGTACTTGTTAGTTTTAGAAAATGAAATCTCTATAATTGCTGATTTACAGGACTTGAAAGAAGTTTTATCAATAACACAAAACTTCGAAGGAATTCCAGAATATAAAATTGATTATTTCTATAACATATTCTATTCACTCTACAAGTCAAAAAACGAACCTGATTCAAATACTGATAATTCTAAAACAGAAGAAAGAAAAGCAGTAACCGTAAGACAACTCTGTGAATACTTCAAGGATAAAAAAGGTAAAAGTATTAGCACAGATAATATGAAGAAAACATATCTAAACGAACTGGTCAATAATGGGTTAATAGATTACGAAAGCTCAAAGATAGATTCACGACAGTATATTTACTATCCAGTAGGTGAGTCACCAAAAAATCCACCGAGCGTCACATTCAACAATAACCATATCGGCAATATATCTCCATTATCGAATTTTAACCCATTCGATAATTTTTCACAAATACACGTACCAATATATGAAAAAATTATAAATAATATTAATGAAACATGGATATTCTCTGAAATAATAAGGTTGTTGAGATATCGAATTGACTTTACAAATATTAAAGAACCTTTAGCAGATTATCTAAATAATAATCAAGAATTAAAATTTTTAGATAATAATCATTATGTTTACAATCTTGACAATGAAAAAGAAAAAAAATCTATCGTTTCAGAAGATATGAAGGAAAGTAATACACAGAAGGGAATGGAAGAAAAATCTTGCTGTAATAATATAAATAACGATACAAATGTTCGTAGAGTTACAATTAGACAATTTATTAAAAGATATGTAAAAGTTCCCAAAAATCAATTCGATATTCAATTGAACTCGAGTTTTGCTTCTTTTGGCAAAATAAGCCCAATAGTATCGAATTTACGTAAATTCGATGTTAAAGTTATTGACTAATAGAAATTATAATATCTTGGTAAAGGTCCTAGGGGATGTAATGGTCTTACACTATATCCATTTTTAGTTTGTTTCAACCTTTCTATTTCATTTTTAATTTCTGCACGATAGGATTGTAAATGATATACATCTGTTGCCTCTTTCAAGATACGAGAAATATTTCTTGTATCGACATTATTCTCTCTAATAAAACTACTAATAGACTAAAATGTCTGGTATCTGAGATTGAAATACCTGGTAGAACTCATAGCATTCATACATTCTTTCTAATCTTAGAAATTGGGACCATAATCTCAATGCTCTTTTAGCGGGTATCTCTAATTCAATCGCAACATGAGTAAGTTTTTCGCCATCACGAAATAGCTTAAAAGCTTGAGTACTGATAAGTGGTTTTTTTATTTGACCATTTTGATTATTTTCTTTTCTTTTAGCTTGTAGCGTTATCTTTCTCTCATATGCTTTTATTATTTTTGAAATGTCCCGGAATGACATTTTAACAATTTTAGCTATCTCTTTTAGCGTTTTACCTTCTTTACTATGAAGTTCAATAACCTTTTGTTCCTTTTCAAATTTATTTAGAATAGTAAATTTCAATCCAAATATCAATTAAAAAAGCAGTAGATAAATGGTATGGTATTTTCAGGTCTTACCCTTTGTTACCTTTTGATACCTACTATTTTTTGTTAAGTTCATTAAAATTAAGTAATAACATCGTCTATACCAATAAGATTTTTTTTATTTTACCGTTTATAACAATATTAAAATCGCTACTAAATCTAGTTCATAATGAGAACCCTTCGGCCGATACTGGAGTTTGGAGTATCAACCCCATGTAAAACCAAGTAAATCTATTTGACCTTGTACGCTTTCATTTGTATCACCTAGCCATATCAATATACTAATTCCACCATCATACGCTGCAACGTTCCAAACACTTAATCTTCTTAATGATGGAGCTGAGTCTGCAGTAGCGCATGTATTATTTTCATTTCTTTCCGCAACAGAAGCAAATACTTTAGTTTCACAATTGACAAAGTCAACTGGAAAAGCTAAGTCATACCAGGAAAATTTTGCCTTTATTTCAGTAATCGCTCGATATGTGAATTGGTTTTCGAATGTTTTTAATTTCTTAACATCTACTTCTATTCTTTTATGTGGGACTTGTTCAACAATTTGTTCTTTTTCCATTTGAGTTTACCCCAATGTAAAACTTAGAAAGTCTATTTGAGCTGTACAGTTTCTGCCCAGTAGTATTACCTAGGTAGATAATTAGCTTTATTTGACTATTGGTAGGTACAACATTAAAAACATTTAAGTGTGCATCTTCTGCAGTAGCGCATGTTCCTTTTCTTTCTGCAATAGAGACAAATATTTTAGTTTCACACCAAAGAGTATCATTGAATGGGAAGGTCTCGCAAAAAACCTCATTTTCAATGGTGCATTTCTTGTAGGAGGGGGAATAGCCATTTATATCTTAACCAAACTCTTTTTCAATTAGTTTGGTATTCTCTTCTATTAGAAGGGAATATATTCTTATTTTATCTAAACATATTGTACATTTTTTACTAATTAATTTCCAACAACTGAATAAAGACATTAGATTCAACTTAACAAAATCTTATAAAAAATTATATTAACTATACAACATACATGAAAACATCAATTGAATGTAAATAAAAACTCCTCAAAACTGCATGGAGTTATTGCCATTTTAGATATATTAGGTACTCAGACAATACTGCAACCAAAAAAAGCAAAACAATTCCTTTCCAATATAAAAAATTTTTATGAACAAATAGATGCACTTTCTCTTGTCATTAACAAATATTATTCAGGAAATTATGGTCCATTTTTTGCCAGTAAGTTAAGTACAAAAAATGAAAATCTGAAAGAGAATAAAATAGAAATGAATGTCTCAACAATTTCTGATACAATGATTTTTTGCATATTATACCAATAAAAAAAACAATGACAGAGTTTTATTGGGGTTATTTGGATACTTTATGAATTTATTATTCTAATATGCCTTCATAAACAAAATTTTTGTTAGAGGTGTTATTAGCGTCGGTGATTTTTTTCTTCTTAATACTGAAAGAAGATTTATAATAGTTGGACCCGCCATTAATGAAGCAGCAAAGCTATATGAATCATCTAAAGGGATTGGAATTTCTACTACTCCAAGTGCATCTTTAATACTCAATCAAAAGCAACAAGAGATAGAAAAATTTACAACTCGATTGCTAAAATATTCGTATGATTATGTTACACCTGAAGTTGTAAGATTTACAAATGATAAAAAAATTCTTTTATTCCATATAATGTACCAAATAAGGATGAATATAAAAAAGAGTTTGCTATTGCATGACCTTTGATGAATCAATATCCTAATAAAATTATTAAGATTTTCTGAATTTTTAAAAATAAGTTTCTAATAATAAAAGCTAAATACAATGTAATAGAACCCCACTACATGGAGGGCACTACTCCCGACGGGCCAGTTTTTATCAGTGTTCATATACATGTGTATTGTAAAATAAATCAATTATAAGAAATGAGTTACTCACGCAGAT
>CAWIYT010000104.1:0-5434 GCA_963840085.1 uncultured Nitrososphaerales archaeon | reverse complement strand
GTATACATTATCAAATATAATTAAGGAAAAGATTCCAAGAATAACTATTGCTAGACTAAAAAATTTTTTCTTAGATAAGAAGAAATGAATAAAGCTTCTATACATTTTCAGATTGTATTTGTCTATATTTAGAGCCTATCCCAAAAATAGATAGGAATATCACTCCTTGTTTTGCTATATTATCTGTTAAATATTTGACTAAAAGTAAAAAGTATGTCAGAACAATTATACGCATTCCAGATGATCTATGGAATGAAATTACAAATATTTTACCACATGAGAAACCAGAGAATACCATAGGTAGACCAATTGTTCCCTATAGAAAAGTACCTGATGGAATACTCTATGTCTTGAGAACTGGATGTCAATGGAAAATGTTACCTAAAGACTATGGTTCTGGTTCTACCTGCCATAGAAGATTTCAGGAATGGATACAATTAGATATTTTTGATAAATTATGGACCAGACTGTTAAAAATATACGATAAAAAGAGAGGAATCAAATGGAACTGGCAGTCACTTGACAGTATATCAGTAAAATCACCTTTAGGGGGGCGATGACCGGTCATAATCCTACTGATAGAAGTAAATTAGGAACCAAAAGACATATTCTAACAGATAAAGATGGTATTCCATTATCTGCTGTTATAACATCTGCAAACAACTCATGATGTTACTGTTGTAATTGATACAGTTGACAGCATTGTAATCAAAAGACCATCATCCAAACCAAAGTATAACCATAAGAAACAGAATTTGTGCCTTGACAAAGCATATCATTCCAAAGAAGTAGAACAGGAAAGTATCAAAAGGGGATACATACCACACATACGACATAGAAGAGAGAAGAAGAAACATATCAATAGACATCCAGCAAGAAGATGGGTTGTAGAAAGAACAAATTCTTGGCATAATAGATTTAGAAAATTATTCACAAGATATGAAAAGAAGGATGAGAACTATCTTGGTCTTGTACAATTAGCCAATAGTCTTATTGTTTATAGGAGGTTAATTTTGGGATAGGCTCTTAATCTGACCTAAATATCTTACTAACATCTTTAAATTTTATTTTTATAATTCATTTTTAAATTAATTATAATACAAGTATCTAAATAAATTACCTTTTTATATATATTAAATTCACGTTTCTTATAGACATGTATCAATAAACTTATTAATTAACATTTAAAAAATAAATTAAATATTTCAAAAAACTCAATGGTCTATAAAATTTACTATATTGTAAATACCGGAATAAGTTCTAATCATATTAAATTTAATATAGAATTAACTATTTAGAAGATTCTAAATTTTTATTAGATATTTTCATAATCTATAGAATACATAGTTAAATTTTTTAATATTTAATTAAGTTCTAATAATAAAAGCTAAATAAAAATTGATTACCATAGATGGCAAATTCAAACCATACAGATGACCTATACTATGTGAACTCTATAGTTTAAGGTTTCTATATTACCAAAGAGACTTAAATTTTATAGCATATTCATAATTAATGTCATACAAGTTAATAGACTCTTTACATCAGGAAATTGGAAAAACTATTGCTCTAAATACAGATACCATAAACAAAAGAACGTAGTATCTGTTATTCTTTTTATTAAAATTGATATTCATTAAATTGACAAAATCAACTATAATATAAAAAGATGGTTATCTTACCGTATAAGATTATAATTATTAACAGTATTGTTGTAAAAATACTAAATCAACTGAAAAAAAAGTTGAATATACAAGTCTTGTTTTTTCATTCATAATACTATTAAATCTTATTACTTGTTAAAATATAAAATTAATAGAAATAAAGATTCTGCGTCTAATGAAGGCTTATGGTTTCCTAATAAAAATCTAAATACTAGTTATGTGAATTCCCCTATATGACCAGTTCAAATCTGTTTGAGCAGCCTGATATCCTTTCGGGAGCATATAACTACAAACAGTTTGTTTAAATCATTATTTTAATTCATTCCCGATAACTAAATAAATAGTAAAATTTTATATCTGAAAGTTATTAGTATCTCTTTTTCAACTTATAAGGAATTTAGAACCTAATAATAAAAGCTAAATACAACGTAGTAGTATACATACAATAGTAGACTCCTCTTTTTGAACCGCTATCGGTATTACTCCCGACGGGCCCGTAGTTTTCTCGGGTTCATCTATTTATAAAAAATTCTGTGAGTAGGTTGAGTCATTGTAGTGATTATATGCATGTTTTATAAATAGAATACACAAATACAATTCAAAAATAATATCATTAATAATTAATTTATTTAATTCATTATCTTTTAAAGAATTCAGGAATGTCTATTTGTCTAGTTTTGGAACGTAGTTGTTTATTAATTTCGAAATTTTGTTTATCTTTAGTTCACTAAACTCGATAAAAGGTATTTTGTAGTTTGTAATAGGAAATGACCTTACATGATTATTCAATTTCATCATTTCTTCAAATAACTTTGTTGTCATTGGACCAAAACCAGAATTATTATATAAGAATATAGGAGCAACTTTTGCAAAAACCTTAGATAGAATAGGAATGGGAAATAAAGAAGATGAAAATGAAAGAAGACGAAAAATTACTTTACATTCGTTTAGACGTTTTGTAAAAACTACTATTTCAGATTTAGGATATTCAGATTATTCTGAATGGTTTATTGGTCATTCTGGCTCTACATATTGGAGAAAAAAAGATAATGAAAAGGCAGAAATATTCCAAAAGATTGAACCTTATTTGACTTTTCTAAATATTCAGCAATTAAATAGACAAGGAGCAGATTTAGAAACCAAAATAGAAGAATTACAGGATATTAATCAAGCATTAAGAGAAAAAGACAAAATGAAAGAAGATGTGATTGCTAACTTATCAGATAAACTAATAATGTTATCAGAAAGATTGGATGCAGTAGAAAAATTTAACAGATAAGGATAATTTAATTGCCATAGTCTGAACAAGCAAGCAGTAAGAGTAGAGGGTTTATAGATACTACACCTGTCTACCTGTAGTACAGACTATGACAAACATGATATTTTTCCATACTTGTTGAGAGAAGTTTTGTTTTTAAGAGATGGTATTTCATTCATAACGCATATTGTATTTATCAACTCTTGTAAACCTATGTTGAGACTTTAATCAACTAACTATTCTTTTCTTACATTCAAAATAATTTATAATTCTTAGTAATAAAAATAAAAAAATTGATGGTGGAGATTTAAGCCCTCAATGAGGGGGTGGGTTGTCAAAGCAATTGGCAATAACTGTCAGTTCTGCTATTGTACCAGTCGCATTAGAATATGCAATAAAGACCTGCCACCCGTTATTTGGCTCAGCCCCCAAGGCTCCAAACGGTTGATTTCTTACTACATTGATATTACTAGAAAAGAAATTTGGAGTCACAATTATAACCTCCATTTATGACAATATCACCAGGCTCACATAAAACAGTAGTAGTTACACCTATATTATTAGGAATTTCAGTAACATTAGAAAATACTTGATATACATTACTGGAGAATTTAATTGTGTTATTCCTGCTGGGCCCGGAAGAATACCTTGCAAGCCTTGGATTCCTTGTGGACCTGCTGGACCTGCTGGACCTGCTGGACCTGCTGGACCTACTGGACCCGGTAGGCCTGCTGGACCTGTGGCTGCTGGACCGGCAGGACCTGCTGGACCTTGTGGACCAGCTGGACCTTGTGTTCCTGTTATGATTATCTCTAACATCTTTTCTATCATTACCTTTCGAATTTAACATGTTTACAGAACTCTACTGAACTTACAAAGAAGCCTTCAAAAGGACCTGTTCTACATTCATACTTCTTATCATCTGTTGGGTATTGACTATAAGTACTATCGCCATATTTGTCATATCCTTGAGCCATTGCTGGATTTAAAAAATTATTTCTGCTGTTGGTTCAGGAAAGGTACTAATACTAACATTACCAATGAACTTAGCAAAAATCCAAAGCTAAATATTGACTTATGCATGGCATTGATAAACAGTTAAAATATAATTGAAATGCTAGGTACACTTGCTAACATAGTATTGCTAAAATAGATTAGTGAATTAGATTAGTTAATGTTTATTGTGATTTATAGTTGCTAATTTTTATTAATAAAATAATACTGAAAATTGTTAGAGTGGAAATGAAGTAATTTCTCTATAATACTGTTTTGTTACTATTAATAATAACTTATTATCGGGTTCGGTGGAATGATATGGAAATTTCAATACAATTCTATCAACATTTCAATTCTATATATTCAATTATATAGTCTTATAAAATAATTGTTTTGTTGAATTCTCATAGTTTAAGGTTTTTAATTTAGAGTTGAATCATATAATAATTAATCAATTTTTGATAATTAATGACTATTGATATTATTAGTATATACGATTGTACAATGATGAATAGATGAGAAATTAGTTTTTATCCTTGTCCTTTTAAACAGGATAGAACAAAAATTTTTGAGGATATAATAAAACCTCTCAGTAAAAGAGAAGAACATGAATTGTTTAAGAAGCAGATAAATGTGGAACTAATACAATAAAACTAATGAAATTGTCAGAAATATCTGGAAATCAAGATTTATTATTGCAGATATTACTGTATTAAATTCAAATGTTATGTATGAAATTGGATTTGCGCATGCTTTGAGTAAAGAAGTAATAAGGATTTATGAGGGAAGAAAATTCTATTCAGGAAACTAAATTTCCTTTTGATATAGGTCATATTGATATTTTAAAATACAAAAATAACTCCATAGGAGGAATTGAACTACATAATGGTCTTATTTCTCGTATCGATTTGTTATGATAAAAATAAAAAAATCTGCTAAACCAGATGTAAAAAAAATAATAAGTGATAGACAAAATAAAGATGTCGAGTTAAGTTTACACTCACACTTTGAGATAAGAAAGAACAGAATCGATTATTTCACTTATCATACACTAAATAATTTAATTGAATTTAAAAATAAACACGAAAAGCTTCTAAATATGATTTCAAGTAATGGAAATATCTACAGAAGAAAATTACTATAAATAAAAAATCAAGCAGAAAATTTGATTGAGCAAATTGATAATTATCTTTTTTCCTATACTAAACATTTATTGGATAATGCATCTAATTTTATATCTAATGCTTGGATTGTAAATAAATTTCTTTCTCTGATTACTTTGAAAGTTTAAGATTATGTTTAAGCACAATAACAAATCCTACGTTATATTCATTTAAAGATTTGATATATAGAAATAACCTACAGGAAAAAATGAACGAAATATAACAGAATTGAACTTTTGTATTGAAGTATTAGAATGAGGAAAGAAAATTGGTTAATCTTGAAATTATTATCTAAATAATTTTATAGGTAAATATCCGAAATTTTAACAGGATTCTTAGTTAATGCTTGTTTT
>CAWIYT010000103.1:0-12485 GCA_963840085.1 uncultured Nitrososphaerales archaeon | reverse complement strand
CTGTGTTGTATACTCTCATATTTGATGCTAGAGCATTGTTTATTAGATTGCTAGTATTTAATAGGTAACTTGTAAAGTTATTTACCATTACTGCGTGATTTTCTGCGATTTTTTGTGGATTAAA
Organism: uncultured Nitrososphaerales archaeon; assembly: GCA_963840085.1. Lineage (GTDB taxonomy): Archaea > Thermoproteota > Nitrososphaeria > Nitrososphaerales > Nitrososphaeraceae > TH1177. The sequence continues at coordinate 12,361 of CAWIYT010000103.1, read as the reverse complement.
CCAGTCCCATACACCACTACTATTTCTGTCTACTTGTGATTGAAAAGAGCCTATTACTTGTTTTTGTGCTTCGATACAATCAGAAGCAATATCTCTTACGGTTTGAATAGTTTGTAAAATATTACCCATAGCATCCTTTTCTATCCAAACTTCTACATAGTGAGGCTGTTTATGCCATTTAGGAATTAAATTTATGTAATTATAAGGTATGCTTTGAATTATTTTCAATCTGTTATCAATAATTTCTTCAGGTGAAAAATAATCTTCATTAAATTTGTTTAATACTTTACGAGAATTATCTGTAAAACAATTTATAGGTAATTGACCTGACCACCTTGCCTTGACCGTTGCTCTGTCTAAAGAAGAATATGATGGAGAAGTATTTGGTATTAGTTTTTTAGTATAAAGACGATAAAACATAGATCTTAACGTGGGTTTGTATCCTTCTATTTTATATACTTCTAATTCAACTTTTATCTTTTCAACAATTTCGTTCCAATTTATTCTCATAATTGTATATATATTCATATTTATCTCTATTGTCTATTTAAATAATGTCTCTAAATATGATTTAAACAAATTAGTAATAAAGTTGGACAAAGTTATGGTCAAATAATGAAAAAAGAATTAAAACTTTGAAAAATAGTCTTATTTATCAGAATAATTATTTAAAAATTTAATATTTTGATTGGAGAAGAAAAATAGAATTTTTATTTTATTAAATAGTAGTAAAACAATTTTTACAATAAAAATTAATTTTTTTTTAATACTATTAGGTCTTTATCTGTTCTTTTAGTTTGTCTAATTCTCTCATAATATGATATAATCGATCTGATAAACTTGCTATTACGTCTTCATTTGTTACAGTTTTTTGATAAAGAGATTCAAATTCTTTTTCCTTTTCAATTTACTTTTTTTCTAGTCTTTGTTCAGTTTTAGTATTTTGCTGTAGTCTCTCCTTAATTTCTTTTTGTAATTGATTTTCATTGCTAATAGTGAGATGATCGATTGCTTTAAGATAATCGTGTAAAAGTTCTCCTTCTGTTACTCTATAATATGAATCAGAAATACCTACTGAATGACCCATTAAAATTTCAATATTGATACTTTTCATTCCTGCAATTTCACATCGGGTCTTAAACCATTTTCTAAATCCATGATCAGTCTGAAATTCATATCTATTCTTTTTTAGATTATTTTTTTTCCTAATTCCCTGTGTCCATAAAGCATCTTCCATTAATCTCTTAATTCCAGAAGACTTGAGTTTAATAGGATTCTTAATGGTTCCATGATGATAATATCCTTTTTGTATCCCATAATTGTCTCATGACCCAACTATTTTCATCTATTTCTTCGCCTCCTTCTATTCGGAAATTCATCCACTTTTGTAATTCGTAATACGCCTCTGGTGTAATAAATGAGAAATATTCATCATCTTCTCCTGCATAGACATTTATTTTTGCAGAAATTATATTTCCACCCTTTTCAATGGGTTTGATGTGCTTGAATTGAAGATAATCCCATGCTCCAAGTCTTATTCCCGAAGATGCCATTGTATAAATAATGCCTTTAACTCTTCTATCAGGATATTGAGATTTTTATTATTTCTTCAAGAGTAGGTGCTCTATCATCTGCATATCTTCTTGTCTTTGGTAAACCTCTAGTTATTTTCTTCCATGTAATAGGAATATCAGCCATTTCACAAAATAACTTTATTGCTTTAATGAAATTTCTTAAAGTTGCTCCTGTTATCTCTTCTTTTTCCACTCTTTCTTTTTGGAATTGTAAAAATCGGATTATGCAATTAAATGCCCAATTTGGATTTTTTGTTCCCTTATCTGCAAAATAATTGCATTTCTCTTCCATGGTTTTATCATATTGTAAATCTATTTAATTAAAGAAAATTCTCAATCTTCTCAAATAATAATCTCTTGTAACTTGTAATCTAATTGCATATACAAATAAAGAATATGCATTAGTTTCTTCTAAATTTTGTTCTATTATTTTCATTTATTTTTTGATTCACCTTATTTTTTGTTTCGAGTGAATCCAATTAGAGAACTAATATCACAATGGGGCCAGTGGGATGTGAAACTAATTTGACATGATTTTTGGACCCAAATCTTTCTATAGATTGAAGCTTATATTTGTATATAATTGTGGTTTTTAAATTCAATCCGGTGTAATTGTTCTATTCGTTTTATAGGGAACATTTCTCTATGCCTAATATTGTTACGAGATCTATCTTTTTAACTTTATTATTTTAATATCATCATAAGTTAAATAAAAAAATTTATTGGTTGGAATAAGTTTGTCCAATCTCGTTTACAAAGTTAAAGTAGTTTTGAGCACACTCATTATAATATTTCTCTTGATATCCAAGAAAATAAAAGGGATTTAATATAGTATATAGTTATAAAAAATTGAAAATTCTGCTAAACAAAAAACATTAGAGGAGAAAGAGAAAGAAAAATATCAAACTATGAAACCAAAATTTTAGAAAACATAGATGAAATTAGGGCTAGAATTATTCATTTGGCTGAAACATCCTCTCAATTTTTAATTGTTTCATCTTACGGAGGAATGCAGTTAATATACAATGATTTTTTGAATTCTTACACAAAAATACTGCATAAATATAAAAAAAGAGAAAGTAAAGGAGGGATAAAATGGATTTGCAATATACAGAAAGAGAGTCTAGAGATAGTGAAAAAATTTTTAGATATGGGAATGCAAATTCGTCATGTTAAAAATCTACCACCTATGAATTTTGCCTTAGGTGACAGAGAGATAAATGCAACCATAGAAAAGATGGAAAAGGGCAAAATAGTACAAAGTCTTTTAACAAGCAATGAACCTCTTTATATTAAACATTTTCATTCCATTTTTGAAAATTTATGGTATAGTGGTATTGATGCTATAGATCGAATAAAAGAGTTAGAAGAAGGTATAGAATCAGAAGGTATAGAAATTATCCGAAATCCTTTTGAAGTTCAGAAACTTATCTTTGACCTTTTAAGATCGGCTCAAGAGGAAATATTGATAGTATTTTCTACTGCTAATGCATTTCATCGTCAAGAAAAAACAGGGTCTATAAAGTTATTAACTGAAATTGCATTCAAGAAAGGCAATAACGTAAATATTAAAATCCTGACACCTTTTGACAATAGATTACAAAAGACAAAAATAGAATTAGAGAATGTAAAAATAGAAGAAGATGGCTACAAAAAAAGACAAATAGAAGATGTACTAGAAGAAGAAAAAAATAATCATCATCAACAACAACATTCCAAAAAAATACAGATTAAATTTATTGAAAGTCAATCACAAACAACGGTTTCCATTCTCATAGTTGATAGAAAATACTCCTTAGTTGTAGAACTAAAGGATGATACTAAAGATACAGCTCTCGAAGCAATAGGATTAGTAACTTATTCTAATAGCAAATCAACAGTATTGTCTTATGTTTTAATGTTTGAAACATTATGGCTACAGACGAAATTGTCCGAATCTATTAAAAATACAAGACAAAATGCAAAAGGAGTTCATAAATTCAGCGGCTCATGAATTAAGAACCCCTATACAACCAATTCTTGCATTGTCAGATCTTCTTTATTCTCAAATTGAAAACAAAGAACAGAGAAAAGGACTGGAAGTCATCATAAGAAGCGCAGAAAGATTACAACGACTTACTAATGATATTTTAGATGTAGCAATAATAGAAACTGGAACATTACAAATAAAAAAAGAAAGATTTAACCTATATGATTTAATATCAAATCTTATTTCACACTATAAGACTATCTGTAGTAGAAACATAGAAACTAAAAATGTAAAATTCTTGTATATTGCAGAAGAGCAAAATTTGACTATTGAAGCAGACAAAAGATTATTATGTCAAGTTTTAGATGATCTCTTGTCTAATGCTATCAAATTCACAAAAAGAATAGATGATGACGACACTGCTATTATCACTATCACTACAAAAAGAGGAGAAAGAAATGATAATAATAAGAATAATAATAATAACATCATAGTTAGTGTAAAAGATAATGGCACTGGTATAGATCCAGAAATATTACCAAATATGTTTTCAAAGTTTAGTACAAAATCTTTTGAAGGACTAGGCTTAGAATTGTATATCTCTAAACATATAGTGGAAGCCCATGATGGTAAAATATGGGCTAAAAATAACAAAGATGGTAAGGGAGCAACATTTAGGTTTACACTGCCAATTTCATAGTGATATCTAATCTGATTCTATCTAGATAGAGAAATTTTTGTTATATAATCCCAAAAAAAGTATACTAGGCATGTCTGCAATAAGAACATTTTTTGAAAGTTATATTATGATTATGATGAGCCAGAGATCGTATTAGAAGTCATTTAAGAAAATCTAGTATTCAAAATGCATTAATCACAGTAAATAAGTTTTAGTAACAAAAGAAGAAGAAGAAGAGACACAGCTATTTTCCTCTTTCCTTTTTTTCTTTATGAACCACTTTGGTCATATCAGTTTTTTGTGGACAAATATCTCAGCTATCTACGTCTATTAAAGCGAGTGTAATATCATTACATAACAAGTTTAAATATTTAAAATTTTAATAATATATCATAGCCTACTACCTAAAGGGAAGAACTATATCATTCTCAGTAGAATGTGAAACAAATTTGACCTTAATTGATGACCCATAAGTAATCTTTTGTCAAACACATAATCCATTAAGCCTTTATCGATTAAGTTATTTTGGAAGAACAACAGTCACTTTGTAATCATTGTGTTGAACTTTTGCATTAATTATACTATATGTTTTATTGATTGGGCATTTTCTCATGTAATAGCGGTAACATCCAGCAATTTTCAAATACAACAATATTGGACTGCACCTGTGATTCTTTCTCAGAGTAAATAAGTAACTTCTTCTCACTATTTGATATGTCTTCCTCTTTCTTTAATTCTAGAATCTAAAATAGCATTTGAATCTATAACAAATATCACAGAGTCGTTACTTAAAGGTCTATAAAGGCGCTGGAATCTGAATTTAGAATGCTTCTCCAATTCAATAGCTAAATCTCGCAATCTATCTGATCCAGGGATAAGTATTCTAACATCTACGTTAAGTTCAACTAATATTTTTAGCAGCTTATAGATTTCAACTTTTATTTTAAGATAAATCCCTTCAGTAGCAATCAAAATTAATATATCCTCATTTGTCTTTCTTAAGGTGTTCTCTATCTTGTGATTGATTATCTCTGGATGGGTTAAGTGTTCTACGAATCCCTCTTCGTTTTCAGATTCTTCGCTTTCAGACATCTCAGATTTATGGTCATCATCAGTTGTTTCATTCCATAGTTTTTCGAGATATGGATACCGCTTATCTAATGCATCTTGAACATTATTTTTTATCTTTACTGAAATTCTATTATACCACACAAGACCTGCTATAAGCACTAGATAAGCAATGGGATATACCAACCACCAAATCCACTCTTGCTGGGCAAACGTAGTTTCATCTACTAATATTTCATGATATACATATCCTACATCACCAAATGTATTTATGACTATAAATAAAGATATCAAGATTCTATGTAGTAATAGAATATCTCCTCGTCTTAAACTCCATATTATTACAATTGCTGGTACCAGTAACGCTTCATCACCTACAACATACAAATTGCTAACGATAATGGTTGTTAGATCAAATCGTCCCTGATCATCATCACTACCTTGAAGTGAGAGATATATCAAAAGTCCTATTAGGACACTAGTCGAAATTACTGATATAAAAATAGAACGTAGTCTAATGATTCTGGCTTGCTTCCAGAACCGAAACGAATGATAGTAATGGTAGCTTAAAAATATATAACCTGACAACCAAAAAAAGTCGGCGATTGATGGATATGGTGTATCAATTCCTAATCCAAGTTCATAGTATGCCCAAATCGAGTGTGCGCATGCCCAGAATGCCAAACCAACAACAAGATATAAATAATATTTACCCTCTCTTGATTTGAAACCCAGTCTTTGGACTGTAATCAGTGAGATCGCTACACCTGGAAATACCGTGATCAAATTTGCAATGTTGGTAAACAATGATGTTTTATCTGGAGTAAAATTGGCGACAAATAGAAACAGGCCAAGCAATATCAAGATTGCAACAAATAATGTTATAAGTAATATTATGCCAGATGTTCTAAAATCTGCTGTCAATATTTTATTGACATTAAACAACACATCAGATAGTTTATTGGCATATTTATAGTTAAACAAACGCCTAAAAGCAGTTTTGATGGGATTGTTTAGTTAGTAAAATAAATAGATTATGGTAGTTAAATTCATTAGAACATATAAAAATAAACTTTTTTGCAATGGTAGATAAAGAAAAATAATTTTAGTTCATTTATTAAAAATTATTTGTATCCAATCAAGATAACGTTAATGCATAATAATATTAATGATTGGTAAGATTAAATATGCTATTTAAAAAAATTTCATCAATTAGCAACATTTTTGTCTCTTTCTCAGTGGGATGTGGAACAAATTTGACCTAAATTTGGATACCTCTATGATAAAGAATTAAAACACTTTTCAATATTTTAATATTTGAATCATTCTATAAAATGAACTTAGTTATCTTAGATTGATTTTCAATAAGGTATCAATAAATTTATTGTTATGGAATAATTACAAGAATTGACAGGTATAAAGTAGACGAATGATTCTAATATTGTTGGATAGATATGAAAAAAATAAAGTTACCTAATATTTGGTTCTAGTGATATATGTGTTAAATATCATAGATTGAAGAGATGGAGCAAGAACATTTTTTGTTCTAACTTTGACTTTTTTAGATATAAAATTAGACAATTCTATTTTAGAAACTATCATCTCTTTCAATTGTCTTGGATGCTTCTCTCTTATTTTTATAAGACTTATTTCGGCAATCCTTCTGACCTCATAATTCAGATCTTCATTTGATATTTTTTCAATTTTATTCAATACTTTATTAATTAATGTTTGGTTAAAAATATTGTCATCTATATCAAAAGTATTCTCTAATACTGCTAATGTTTTTTTTCTAACATCTGGCCACTTGTCTTCTAAGGAATTTAAGAATATCTGAAAAATTTTATGTTGATTATCATTGCTAGCATCGGTTAAAAAATCCTTCAAGTTATCTATTGCTGCTACTCTAATGTTATTAGAATTTCCTTCGAGGGTTTTTTCTATAATCATATTCATGGCTTTTTCTCCTAATTCTTTTGATTCTTTAAATTCATTTAGTCCTTGAATTGCTGAAATCGGGATTATATCTGCCAAGGTGTCTTTTGTTTCTAAGGTCTTACACAATAAATCAAAACTTCTCTTATCTTTATATTTACCGATCGCAATTAGCACTTGAGATACAACATTATAACTTTCATCTTTCTTTTTCAATAGCAGTTCAAGCTTATCTCTTTTATCATTTAGAGAGAAATATTTACTAAGAGATATAATTAGATAGGTTCTAATCATACTTTTCTTTTTAGTATCCTTTATATTTTCAGATGTTTCAAGAAAATTTACAAGTATATCTGATGCACTGGCAGTTTTAGTCGATCCGAGCATAATTGCTGCTAAAATTGAAACACCATAAAATTCATCATTTAATAATCTGTCTTTTAGTACTGAAATAAGTTCATTGAGCTCGGAACTATTGATCTGTATTGAAGATACACCAAGCATTCCTTGCATTCTTTAGACAATTTTTTTCCATTTTTTATTTGATTGACTAAAAATTTAAAAGGCATTTTATACTCTTGGATATTACTAAGAATTTTCAATTCTGGATCAATTGAAATCCATTTAATATTGTCTGAAGTAGCATTATTTTCTAATGAAGAAAGCAAAAAAATATTTTTATCATTTGATAAATGAAGAGAATATACTTTAATATCTCCATTTTTTAAAACTATTTTGATATCTATAAAAAAATCAAATGGTCGTTCTTGTGTTTGAATAATTGTTATTTTATTTTCTTGAGGATTATATTCAAATTCTAATGCGGGATGACCATCTTGATAAACCCATTGTTGAAAGAATCCGTTTAAATTTTTGTTGGAGATTTCTTCCAATATATTACGAAAATGATCTGTATCTACGTTTAGATCTCTGTATTTTGTTAAATAATTTTTCAAAGATAGTTTAAAATTTTCTTCTCCAATAATGTGTCTTAACATATGTAATATCCATGCACCTTTTTGATATGAATGAGCATCAAATAATTCATCTGGATATTTGTATCTATTAGTAACTAATGATCGTTTATAGTCTTCACAAACTTCAGAAAAATAGGTATCTCCAATTAGTGACATATAGTATTGAAATTCATTATCATTTTCTATTTCTTCTATATATAGGGCTTCACAATATGTAGCGATCACTCGTTAAGCCATATATGTGACCAATCCTTACAAGTAACTAAATCTCCAAACCATTGATGAGCCAATTCGTGTGCTATTACATTTCTTGTAGATGTATCATCTAAAGCAGCTCTTTCATCTGATCAAATTTCATCTGGAAGTGTTGTGCAGGTGGTATTCTCCATACCTCCATATTCAAAATCCTGAACAGTAGTTTGGGAATATTTTTTATATGGATATAATACATCAAAATATTTTTCAAAAAATTTTAATATTTTAGGTGTATCTTTAAAAGTTCTTTTTACCTTTTCTTTTTGATCATCAGGAACATAGTATGCTAATTCAATTTCACGTTCATAGGGTTCACTTGCAATAAAAAATTCACCTGTAACTATTGATGTTAGATATGCAGGATTTGGATGAATCTCTTTCCATTTATAGATCTTTAAAATCACTACCATTTTCAGTTTCGTAATTATTTCCATTTGAAATAGAAGTAAATTCTTTTGGAACTTTTATCGCTATTTCCGAGGAAATTTTATTTGAGGTTCATCTAATGTTGGAAACCAAAATCTTGATTCTATCATTTGTCCTTGGGTCCATGCTTGTTTTCTTTTATTAGGATAGTGATTATTGGGAGAAATAAATCTAAAGCCTCTCTGTGGTTGAGCATTGTATTCAATTTTAAGTTTAAAGACTTGATTTTTGTTAATTACTGGTAATTTAATTATTAATTTATCATTAGTACATAAAAATCCTAATTCATCTAAATATTCTGACTTTTCAGAATTAGCAAAAGTTATTTTAAAAACATTAAGATTTGAGCAATCTAACTCCATTTTTTGGATGGCTTCAAATGCTTTTAATTGAAGTTCTTCAATACAATTGATACTTTGTGAATCAAAATTTGGTTCAATAAATAAATTCATATACGTTACGATAACTGGATAAGAATTTAGTTCGTGTTCGGTGCTATCTATCAATTCAAATTTTTCAGTAGTACAGTCTGACAATAAAATAACCTATTTGTATATGTAATTAAATTTTTTTATGTTTATCTTAATGAATGTTATTAGTGATATAAAAAATATTACTAATGATTTATAATTTTTAGGCGCCTCAAAAGTTATAAAATATCTAAACATGACATTCATCAAATACTTTTATGATTTGAACAATTTGAAAAATTCTTTGATCACTAACGACAAAATATTTAAGTTTATTCCATACATCTTTTGTGATACGTATAATCGCTTTACAATTAATTTGTACTTTTACTTTGATCAAAGGTAAATATAAAAATAGTAGTTGATGAATTCCATTGTGGTTTTAGAGAGGTCTATAGTAATTTTCTTCTATTGACTAAAAATATCAGACATTTCACAAAATAATTTCAAATATGTATTTTATAAACTCTAAAAATAAAGTTAAACTCAATGTTTTTCAATAAGTATATTGAATATGTTAGTTTAACTTCTTTAAGTTATAGAGAATGGGACCAGCTAATATCAAATGGGTTCGGTACTATTTTTTAGCAAAATGTGTGGGATTTGAACCCTTCTATAAAGTGGGACCAGTAACTTCAAAAATTCTGGATATGTAATGATTGTTTTAATGAAAAAATGTATAATAATAAATTGTTCAAAAACAATCTAATTCAGGTAGTGGAGTTGTGGAATAAATAAGAAATGAGTTCGTTCTAGTTCTACTAATAATAATAATAACCAAAATATCAATCCAAAATATTGTGTTTATGGTTGTGGTATTCAGATTTACTGGAATTCTTCAGTAAATGAGTATTGGGAAGTATTTACAAAAAAGAAACATATTTGTCCTAATAGAGGCAACAAATCTTCAGGAACTACTACTACAACAATAACAAAAGACAGAGGAATAACTCCACCATCAACAGCACAAAAACCTCGTTATTTCAACCCTCTGCTAAAAAACGAACACCCTATGCCTCTCTTGCAAACCAACAACCTAAACCCAAAATGTCTAATTCATTTGAATATTTGCAAGGTTCAATAACAGAAATTCAAAAGAAATATGAGATTTTGTCTGATATTGTTACGGAGCATGGTGGTAAGGTTCATGGTTCTCAAAGGGATAGAGATCCAAAGACAGGTCTTATTGACTTACTGGTCTATTATGAAGTTCCTTTAGGACAGAGAGATGAAGTGAAAAGGAAGTTCGAGAATTATGTCCTTATAGCCATGTCTGGGTAATACTTTAATCTAGACATATTCCTGGAACAGCGATCTTCTTGAATGCATGTGCCGAAATCACTAAACTATTATCATCATATTTCATCAATGGTGATTGCGTTTCTGAACTAAAAATTAGTGTTTTAACTGCATTCTTATACTGTTCTATTGACTCCCAAACTTCATACATAATGAATACGCTACTCTTTCCAATTCCCTTATGTAGTTGAGTAGAAATAAATCCAGGTTGTTTTTTAAAAATAGCAGCGTCTTTTGCCCAATCATTTACAAACTGTTCAACCTTATCCGGTTCTACGTTTAATTTGACTATCACAATTACAGAACCATCTATTTTTCTTCGATTTGATCTTTAAATTTAACTCTCTCATCCATTTCAACATGTTTTGCCATTATTATGACTCAGAATAGATATAATATGATTATTTCTACTTTTGTTATGAAGTTTCTATAGAAGTAAAAGAGATGAAGTAAAGCAGAAATTCAATAACTTTGCTAGAAACAATATAGTTTTACAAAGAAATTATTGAAGATTAAAAATTATAATTAGAAATTATATTACTAGTATTTTTTGTTGTTTCACTAAATATTATTTGTGCAATATAATCGTCTATTCCTAATATTTCTGCAATTTGTGATGGTCCATATTCTAATATTCTTTCGACTGTAAAACCATTGATCTGTAATAATTCGATTAAGCCTTTTGGAATATCTAGATGTTCTAATCTTTCATCTTTCCATATTGGTATTTTTATTATTGATGGCAATAATCGATGTTGAGATGATGATGATGGTAGAGATAGTTGTAAATTAGAATCGTCTATTATTGTTATTGCATTAGCCTCATTACTATCCATCATATTATAATAATAGATAGATGACATAGTTTATATCGAATTAATTTATCCCTTCTTATCCTTGACCTTCTTGATTTACTAGTATACTATGAAGTTCCTTTAGGACAGAGAGATGAAGTTAAACAGAAAGTTTTATGCTTATTAAATATACAAAACTATGTCGCAAAAAAATGGTGATTATGATGATGATATTGATAACACTAAATTCTTTTCTGCTTTTACTCAGAATATATTGAATATAGACAAATCTATAAGATGGGTAGGAATAACGGATCAAAATGGTATTATTATAAATGAACGATATAGAGAAAGATTGGAACGATTTCTTACTGTAGAAGAAAATCATGAATTTGCAATCAATACAATAACTAGACATAAAACGAGATTGAAATTGGAACCAAAAATAGGTGAATTAACTTATACGTTTAGAAGGTATACAAGAATGAGCAGATGTTTGATTCCAATCAATGAAAATTATTATTTGATTTTAAATATAGATTTTGATCAATATGATTTTGATAAAATAATAACTGAAAAAATCATTCCTTTAATTAAGGAGAAAATAGAGAAATTCAAACAAACAAATAAAATTTTCTAATTTTATTGAGTTGAATAACGAAGTGCTCCTATCAATAAATAATTTGTTGCATAGCATGAAGTAATGGCATCGTCAAAACAACAAAAAAAAGATAAAACTGGTAATGATGAAGGAAAGAAATACAATTGTCAATGTGGAGAATCTTTTAGTTCAGTAGAAGATTTGAACGATCACAATTACAAAGCACATTAATTAATAAATAAATAAATTAGTTAATTGATGTCTACTAAACCTAATTTTTCGTATAGAGAGAGTATTTAGAACGAAGCAAAAAA
>CAWIYT010000102.1:0-3076 GCA_963840085.1 uncultured Nitrososphaerales archaeon | reverse complement strand
TTAAATAGTAATTGAGGTATTTCTATAAAAGATACCTAAAGAAATTAATATAGTATTCACCTATCGTATATTATATAATAAAAGATTCAATTATTTTGGAGTTTTTTATAACTTAAGAGCAAGAATAATAAAATATCTACTATAAGCAAAAAATATTTATGAAAATTTATTGTTTCATTTGTCTTCATATTATATAGGTTCTAATAAGAGACTATATCAAAATTAAGTAGTTTATAATTTATGATTCTATTAATAAAAAAAATAAATCATTAAAAAAAATAATTTGAAAGTAATAGTAAAAGAGTTTATTGTTAAAAGATTAAAAAAATTTTAGTTATATTTCGACAAAATCAAAAATTTTTACTCATTATAATATAATCATCTGTACGTTATAAATGACTATTAATAGATACTAATTGATTCCAGTTAATTGCTTTATTGTTTAGGAATTAAGAATGCAATTATATTAATTAAATTTCTTTTTTATATAAAATATTGTTAATGAAATAAGTTGAAAAATAATTTTTATTTTTCTTGAGACATAGGTCTCAAAAGTATTTCATTAACATTTACATATCGAGGAGAGTTGAGGGCAAATACAATTGCATTAGCAATATCTTCGGCCTGTAATGCTTCCATCTTTTTTACTGATTCAATAAATCCTTCTAATGATTTATCAGTAATTGTATTTGGTAATTCGGTAGCGACTACGCCTGGTTCAATGCATGTTACTTTTATATTGTAACGCTGACTTAATTCCTGTCTTAGACCTTCACTAAATGCAGTAATGGCATGTTTAGTAGCACAATAAACACTACCAGCTGGAAAAACAATTCTTCCTGCCACTGATGAAAGATTAATAATGTGACCTGATTTATTTTTAATCATAGTCGGAATAGCTGCGGCAGTACAATATAATACTCCTTTTAGGTTTACATCTATCATTTGCTCCCACTCATTTATTTTTAGATTTTTAAAAAAACTAAGTGGCATAATGCCAGCATTATTAATCAAAATATCAATATGATTCCACTTCTTTACAACTATATCGATAAATGAATTACAATCTTCCTTTTCTGTAACATCAAGCTTTTCAATGAGTATTTCTCCTTCACTTTCCTGAATTTCTTTTTGTAAAAATTCTAGTTTATTAACTCTTCTTGCTCCTGCAGCAATCTTTGCTCCAGCTTTTGATAATGCTAAGGCAGTTGCATACCCAATACCACTACTTGCACCTGTTACTACTACAACTTTATCTTTTATCATATTCCTATGATAAAATTAGGTATCACCTTTAATTTCTTTTGTTATTTAATTTAGAATTAATTTTAATAAGACAAGGTTAAAAGTTTTGTAAAGACATTCATAAGTTATTTATGTAAATTAACACTAATTACTTTGTTTTATTATCTATGAACAACTTATTTAGAAGTAATCAATCCAAAATAATCACTTTTACTTTACATTATATACTACCAAGATAATTACAAAACTGTTAAATAACTCAATAGAATGTCATTAAATTTTAATATTGTAATCCTTAATATTAAAAGAATCTAACCTAGCAGTAAATTTTAATAAAAATAAATTGTAATAGAAAATCAACTATAAAAATATAAAAAATCTTTTATAATTTATTCACCAATTAGCTTAACAGTTATGTAGTCATATTCATTACTCCTATCTGTAAGATATCAGTTATCCTTCTACCATGTTTCTCATTGTAGTTGTATGTCCAGTCAGATACTGCTTTTCCAATATCTGGTTCATTTCTAAATGTGGAATTGTTTATAGCCTGTCTCTGCATCCATAACCATCTTACTTCTATAAGGTTTAGTTCTGGAGATCTTGTTGGCAAGAATACAAAGTTTATTCTGTGGTGGTATTTCTGTATGGTCTCTCTTTCTTGGATTTGTGTATTGATGCATTATCCAGTACAAGAAATATTTGCTTGACAGAGGAATCATATTTTCTGTCTACACGTTTGATGAAATCCAGAAACTGATCTCCAGTTTTATTTTTGTAGGAATGTGTATACATTTGGTCATTTGTGTGGTCATAGACACCAAATACATTGAGAATTCCTTTTATCTTTTGTGATTTTTCTATCTTGGACTGTGTGGAACACCATGATGGACCGCCATATGTCTTTGCTGCTATCGGTCCTTTCTCATCTTGATATAACAGTATGGAATCAGGAGGTGTATTGTATCTTAGTTCTTCAATCCTCTTTTTTTCAATTCATATTCTGGATCTCTACTCTTTCCCAGTACTGCCTTTGAATTCCTCCATTCTATTTTACTTTCATTTAGGATATCCTTAATTCGGGTATGACTGATTCCTTGTTTTACTATCTTATTGTCTCTTGTAAGATAACCAGCAAGTGATCTCAGTGACCAAGTAGAGAATTTTAATCCTAAATCCCTGGGATTTGTAGATGCTATTTTTACAATCTCTTTTCTTGCATCATTATCTATCTTTACCATAGGAGAATAGTCTATCTTTGTAAACAGATCTTCTATTCCATTATCATTGAATTTATGAATCCACTTCCTAATTGTTTTGTCGTAAGTGTTGGTCATCTCTCTTATTTCTGGTACTGTGTACCCGTCATTAGCAAGAAGTATAATTTTTATCCTATATTTTATTTCTTGATTTGTATCCAAAAGAGTATACAATCTATTTTTCTCTTTATCTGTAATCTCCCTAAGGGGAGTATATCTTACCACGTCATTATTGTGTAAATATATACAAAGCTAAAGCTCTATCTATCAGATATCCTTGTCAAAGAGGTAAACAATATTTTACTATAATTATCAATTCGCTTGTTTACATAACTCTTAACAGTATTGTAATATTCAATCTAATTATTCTTGTAAAATAATAATGATAAATGTGAAAAATGTATTTTATAACAACAGTTTTAGCTAACCATAACGTTTCCCTCTTGTGTAGAATATCTACCTCAGAGAAATAAGTACAGGGGAAATGAATGACCTTCACTGGTTGTTAGATAACGATGCAGAATCAGGCTATCGTGCTAAAATGATTCTGCTTAGAGATGAAGGATACACTG
>CAWIYT010000101.1:0-60554 GCA_963840085.1 uncultured Nitrososphaerales archaeon | reverse complement strand
TATCAAAAGACCATCTTCAAAATCAGCAACAAAATATAGAAACAACAACAACAACGACAAGAATAAGAAAGAAAAATCAGAATCTATGCCTTGATAAAGCATATCATTCCAAAGATATAGAACAAGAAATT
The DNA here is from genome assembly GCA_963840085.1 of uncultured Nitrososphaerales archaeon. Classification (GTDB taxonomy): domain Archaea; phylum Thermoproteota; class Nitrososphaeria; order Nitrososphaerales; family Nitrososphaeraceae; genus TH1177. The sequence goes on along the minus strand of CAWIYT010000101.1, from coordinate 60,423 downwards.
ACCAAGAGAGGATACATTCCACACATACGACATAGAAGAAGAGAGGAGAAGAAACTCAACCGGAGACATCCCGCAAGAAGATGGGTAGTAGAGAGAGAACAAATTCATGGCATAACAATAGATTCAGGAAATTATTTACAAGATATGAAAAGAAGGATAAAAACTATCTTGGTCTTGTCCAATTAGCAAACAGCATTATTATCTACAGGAGGATAATTTTGGGATAGGCTCTAAATATCATATCATAAATCTTCTTTGCAACTTGTTCAGGTTTCATCAAATTTCTATTGGATAGATTATATCCATTATCAACAATATCCTCAATCATCTTTGTATCTACTCCACCAGGACATATTGCCATAACCTTTACATTATTATCAGCAACTTCTTTAGCCATACTTTCAGTAAAACCTATTACACCAAATTTACTTGCACAATATGCAGATAAGTTTGGAAAACCAGATTTTCCAGCTCCTGAACTAACATTAATAATAATACCACCAGATTTATTTTCAATCATATATGGAAGAACCTCTTTGGTAAATAGAAAAGTACCTTTTAAATTAGTATCAATAGTCTTATCCCATTCTTCTTCAGTTGTATTCATTATACTTTTAAAATAAACTATACCTGCATTATTAACAAGAATATCAATCTTTCCAAATGTTTTACTGATACATCAACAAGAGTAGATCTCTTGCGCAGTTACATTAGATCCATCTTATTCTTCAAATATTCACATCCAGTTACTTATGGTGACACACACTATTGATTATCCTGTAATTCACAAGACCAGATACAATATCTGAAATATGATCATATCTTTTCAGTCTGTTCCTGTATTTTGTGCCCATAATACAAAATTTCTTTATCCTGCTGCAGATGGTATGCTCTATATTATATACCAATTAGCATATATTTTCTAATCAGATTTCATTATTATCACATTCAATCAAGAGTAAAAGCTATTTGTAATCCTGCTTATTGTGTTTAATGTCAAAATAATGTGAAGTATTCAAAAGATGAATTGATTAGATTATACAAGAAGGAAACTAATATCAAGGTAAAGGAAAGAATGCTACTTGTAATAAAAGTAAAATATGAAAATGTAATTCCTGCTTATGCTGCTGATGAATTACATAGAAGTAGGCCCTGGGGATTATACTGGTTGGATAGATTTTCCCAAGAAGGAGTAGAGGGATTAAAAAATAGACCAAAAAGCGGTAGACATCAAGATATACCAGAAGAGAAGATACATGAGATAAAAAATGAATTAGCATCCAACAAACAAGGATGGACTACTAAACAGGTAGAAGATTTGATTATCAGAAAAAGTGGAGGTACAAGATACCATTATACCCACATTTACAGACTCATGCACAAGTGGGGATTCAAACAGAAAGTACCACGAAAGGTACATGTAAACACAGCGTCGAAGGAGGAAAAAGAGCGTTTTAAAAAAGAGCAAGAAAGATACTATTGGATACTATCCAAGAAGAAGAAGAAGGATTCACTGTAGTATCTATAGATGAATCATTCTTTTTCTATGACTCACTCGTACGGAAAGTATGGATAAGCAAAGATGAAAGACCAGTTGTAAGAATTACCGGATCCCATCAGGAATCAGTCTTATTTGGTGCTACAAGTTTGGAAGGAAAACAACTGTTCAGACAGTATGATTGGTTTGATGAGAACACTTTTTTAGACTACCTAAAACAAATTCATAGAAAATTTCCAAAATGCTACCTGTTCCTGGATAAAGCAAAACAACAGCTTACAAATCAAAAAAGGTCCTGCAATATTTTGCTGACAATAAAGATAATTTGATTCCTGTATATCTTCCAACTGCATCTCCAGAATTTATGGTACTGGAAGAAATATGGCATATAGCCAAAAACGATCTTCTTGTCCTACAACATTATTCATCCTTTACAGATTTCAGAAATAAAATATCCATCATATTTTAGAACAAAAAGATTCAATCTGAATATGAGAAACTATTTGCTTGCTAAAATTGATAATTAGAAAACATAAGCTAATTGGTATACAATTACTCTCTGTCTACTATGTTTTTTGTTGTATCTCTTTTGTTTTTTGGTGAGTTCAATATTACGTTTCTTTTTTACTGGTAATATTGCTTTACAGTCAGGAAAATCATTTTCTATTCCATAATAGCCAAGATCAAGAATAGTTTTTAACCTGTGGTGGTGTTATTGGATGTTCATCTTTGTAGACAGAATAATCATGCTGTTTCGTCCTTTCTTGTGCTGATTTGATTTATGCAGTATCTTTCCTTCTTTGTTGACCATCATATTGTGTCTTTACAGTATGTCTTTTCTTCTTACCAGAGTAATAGTTTTTCCTCTTTCTTTCTTATTTTTAGGTCTTTGTATTTCCTGTTCTGTTGATTCTATAAATGCTTTAAATCCTGGAAAGTACTATCTTCTACTTCCTCTACAGTTCTCAATCTTCTTGTAATATTGTACAACTTTTGAGGTAATGGAATACAACTTGATACTATAGGTTCCATATATCGTATATCTCTATGTACGTTGCTTTGATCTAGATCAAACAGAAAACCAGAAAGTGTATGTGTTATGTACAGTTTATAGTACACAAGAAGCATGAGAAATCTGTCTCTTGACTGAATGTTTGAAATGTCTTCCTGCACCTACTTGATCTTGTTCTCTCCTTTCTTTGAGATAGACGTTTTAGTCTCATATCTCTGAATATTTAGATTCTACTTCCTTGCAAATGGAATCAAATTCAGATAGTTCCAGTCCAGTAAATGACCTGAATAACAATGGTTTTCTGGATAACCTATCATAATTTAGCAAATCTACGAAATAACTGCTAAAAAAAGAGGAATATAGCTGTAATCTTTCTAATTATGCAAAAGATCTATAATTGTTTTGATAATTATCCAATGCAGAAATAGAATCGGTAAATGAATCTACTTTAAATCCGTTGTCTTATAAAATATTCTTTATTGTAAAAGTAATATCTGGTTCATCATCTATTAATAAAATAGAATTTTTAGTCACTGTTATTATGTGTCATTTACTTATCATTTATTACTATCTGGCTAGTTTTAACTATAGGAAGCGTAAAATAAAAAGTAGATCCTATGCCATTAGAATTATTATTAGCCCATATCTTTCCACCATGCATTTCAATTATACTCTTGGAAATAAATAATCCTAAACCTGTTCCTGCTATAGTGGATTTAGTAGCAAATTTTGTAAAAAGTTTGGGCAAGATTTCTGGATGTATACCTATTCCTGTATCCTTTATGCTAACAGTAACTTCATTGTCATTATTACTATTGTTACCATTTTTTCTTTCAACAATAACAGTAATACTACCTTCATTTGTGAAATTGAAGGCATTGTTTAACAAGTTATAAACTACTTGACTAAGCCTATTTCTATCAGCCTCTATAATTATTTCATTGTTGTTATCATGGATTCATAAGACAATTTTATATTCTTTTTATTTTCTACAATCTTTTGTTCAAAGTCTCTTAAAATCTCTGTTATCATCTCTTTTAGATCAAATTTTTCTTTCTTTAATAAGAAAGAGCCACTTTCAAGTCTTGCAACATTTAAAATATCTTCTGCAAGTTTCAATAGTCTTTTCGAATTTCTAATAATAACATCCAAAATTTCTTCATCTTTTTCAATGTTTGTCTCCCTGTCTCGAAGTAACTCGCAGAGTCCAAGTATTGGTTGTATAGGAGTTTTCAGTTCATGTGCTGCTACATTTATGAATTCATCTTTTAATTGATCTCTATATTTTAGTTCTTCATTTGCCTTTTCAAGTTCCTTTTTTAATTCATTTTGTTTATTGATATAGTTTTTTATAGAGGTTACCATAGAATTGAATGATTCTGTTAGAACTGAAAGTTCATCACCATTACCTTTGCTTTTAACTGCTACATTAAGATTTCCTCTTTTTACTTCAGACGTTGCACTAGTGAGGGCAAGTATTGGTTTTAATATTTTTTTTACAAGGTAAAGTACAAAAGTAGCAGTAACTCCAATATTTAATACAGCAAAAAGTCTCTGTAGAAATATCGAATATTGTGAACTATCTTTTGCATGTTCTCCTAATTTTGTAACCAATACATTTGATGAATTTATTAAAGGTAATGCTCCTGTTTCAAGTATTGTTTTTATAATTTTGTCTATTTCTATTTCGGATGATGATGTTGTTGTTGATGCTGTTGCTGCTTCTGATATTACTTCTACTACTACTGGACTAATTATTTGATTTTGTTTTAAAATATTATTTGATAATATTGTTTTTAGTAAAATCCATTTTTGATATATGCTATCCCAATCCTTAGAGAATTCAGATGGCAATGGTTTTAGATCAATATCTGATATCTTTCCACCATGTTTTAATGTCAATATATTTGACTCTAGTTCATTTATAGCAACATTAATGTTAGAAATATCACTACTATTTTCTATAAAATATTCTGCGGTACTAAACATAAGATTAGATGTGAGAAACCGATTCTTTCCTGCAATATTTATTGAATTTCCCAAATAAGTCATTTGTGATTGGTAATAAGAAAGTATAATTAAACTAATAACTATAAAAAAAATTTGAATAAAAACTAGTATCCCTATCTTTAAACCTATTTTAGAACGTATTAATTTTAAAATATTATGATAATACTTTGACATGACTATATATAGGGAAAGATATATTTGGGTATATTCATTTATCCATCCTTTTGATAAATGAATTATTTGAATATTAAAATAATAATCGTATTAAATATTAATATTAATGATACCTTTACTAATTGTTGTTTTCTATTTACTTTGTAGTTTTAATAATAATGCCATAGCCTCAATAATAAGGAGCAAAACAGTACAACAGTTAGATAGGCTATGGCAGTAGGTTTGGTTTTCTTTCCTATTTCTAGTGGCTATTTATAATCAACATATTATTTAATAATTTAAGGTAATTATCATTAGATCTATTGCGTAATTAGTAACCATGTAAAATATTACATATCTGATCTAAGATAAAAGAGAATAATGTTATTAAATTTATAAAATTTATAAAAATTAATTTAATTTTCAGAATATTTTGATTCCTTCCTAATTACGCAAAAGATCTATTATTATTAGTAGAAGCCATAGCCCTCTTCTTCTTCTCTCTTTCTCTCTATGTAACCCAAGAACCATAGAGATAGAAAAAGAAGGCAATGACTATGGAACTAAACCTTTGGTGCTTTCTGCAATGTTCTTTTAATTATAAAATATTTAAAAATCGGTGAACAATGTTAATTGCCGATATTATTATTGTCATAGTTTGAACTTTACTAAGAGCCTATCCGAAAACACCTCCTCTCTTATATGTTATCCAAGCACAGACAAAATGTAATATTGCAATATAGTTATCTTCCTTCTTTTCCCATCTAATCAATAATCGCCTGAATCGGTTCATCCATGAGTGTGTTCTCTCAACTACCCACATCTTCTTGCTCTATATTTTGGTATCCTTCTTCTCTTCTTTTTGTTACCATTATTGTAGTCTTCTCCTCTCTTGCAAATATGCATGGTATAACCATATTCCTCAAGTAACTCATATACCTCAGGATAGTCATAACCCTTGTCAAGACAGATGTGTTGTTGTTGGGTATTTGTTGTAGATGATGATGATGGTGGTGGTGGTGGTCTGCAAACCACTATACTCTGAAGAGTTGCTTTTGTCATCTTCATATCATGTCTGTTAGCACCATCTACAGTAATTCCAAGAGGAATGCCCTGACCATCTACAAGAAGGCTACATTTGGTACCTGATTTACTTCTGTCTGTGGGATTTGGTCCTGTACTTTTTTCCCCCAAGAGGTGCTTTTGTTATTGCACCATCCATTGATTGCCATTTCCAGTTGATACCAACTTTTTTATCATATATTTTTAGACCATCAATCCACATACGTTTGAATACGCCATCTTGTCTCCATTCCTGAAACCTGTCATGTACAGTACTGGATGCACCAAGACTTCGTGGTAATGCTTTCCACTGACATCCAGTACGTGTAATGTAGAAGATAGCATTCATTGCCTTTCTATCATCCATTCTTGGACGACCTGTCTTCTTCTTCTTCTTCTTTCTTTTGGGTTTATGTACAAGAAGAGGGAAAATTTGATTCCATAATTCATCTGGTATTTCATAAGATGAATCGATTCCAGAAATTTCAGATATCAAACTAATCTCGTGATATATAGTGTAGAGACACTTAGCTTTGTCGAATAAATCTATTGTACCATAAACTTAAATACTATAAACTACTTTTCGGATAGGCTCTTAGAGATTCACTACTTTTTTATATTAACTTGTTATTTGAGAAATTCGTCCATCAAATGCGGGTTCCATCTCATTGATTCTAACTCATCTTTTACTAATTGAATAACATAATCATCAACACTTTCAAAGCCTTTGAATCTTGGCAATCAACGTTATTGGTTCTTGTAAATGACTAGGAACCATATACATAATTTTTGAATTGTAATCTTTAACCTCGATAGTAGTAGTCATTTTATTACACATACACTATTTTCAAATTAAGTCAAATCAACAAGAATAGTCATCATCTATGTATGATTTTGATTATCTTACCTCCTCACATTTAGTCAATGGTTGGCTAAATTGTCTTGTTGTTATTAAACCATAACTCTCAGCCAATACGATGGCACGAACATGTTTACAATTATGTCTTTCATTTCCTTTTTTGATTTGAATCTCAAAATCTACAGGAGCAGTAAACAGGAGCTCCATTCTTGAACTTTACGATATAGTATTTGTTTACATCATTCTCGGATTGGACTTTGTAAGTTTCTCTATCGTCTACTTGTGTGATTTCACAAGACATGGCAACTACAATGCTCTTTGCAATTCTTCTATCTCTTCCTGATTCAACAATTTGATTACTAGTTGTTATTTGTTTCATATGCAAGTATATACTAATATCTACTATATATTAATATCTAGAAGAATATACTTATATATATTAGAAACTATATTAAGATAGTTGTATGAATACAGATTTGTTAATGGTAGAAGAGGGCAAAGTTCTAGCATTTGAAGTAAATGTTAGAACTGCTAGAGGAGGTAAGAACCCTCCCGTTATTGTAACAATACTTACTGAAGTAGTTGAGGCTTTTAAATTAAAAGTTGGTGAAAAAATTGATGTTATCACTGATGGTAAAAAGATTGTGATAAAAAGAAGAGAGGTGAAAATGTAAAAGAAATGAATCAAAATAAAGAGTATTATAAGAAATGTCTGATTTGTGGTAGTAATGATTGGATTAAAAGAGATGTTGATGAGGATGGAAATTTAATAGTTTGTAACATGTGTGGTTTTACTTATTAAAAATGACTAATAGTGATAAATATATCATCTGAAATAAATAAAATTTCATATTTCTTATTGTTTTTGGTATTTCTTTTTATTAGTCTTTAATTTTATTGTACATGAATGGCTAGTATTAGACCAAAATTCTGCAGTAATTGTGGTTACACATTAAAAAATTTAAATGATGATAATGATAAAGAAATTAAAAAATGTCCAAAATGTGGAATTGATCTTCTTCAAGTAGGAAGAGGAGTAATACCTCTACGTAACACCTCCGTTATAGACCAACTACCATACAAAAGTCCAGGAACAGCAGCACTTATAGCATTTATAGGAGGAATATTTGCTCTACTTGGTCTAGGTCATATATATATTGGAAATATTGGAAGAGGAATTGGAATACTAATATCTGGTATAGTCATTTATGCTCTGCTTGTTATTACTATATTCTCTTTTTCTTTACAAGGCCTTTCATTTTTGGCAGCAGATAAACCACCTATAGGCATTGAATCAATATTTATTATATTTGTCTTAGGTATTGCATATTTTATTCTGTGGATATGGCAAATATTTAATGCTAAAAAAAGAGCAAAGAAATTTAATGAATCAGTACGAACAACGGAAAAAGAACCATGGTAAAAAAATCTAAATCAGATCTTTTTCTATTTCTTTCAAATTTAATAACCTTATTTTTCTCTATGTTGGATTGACTAAATTTTTTTTTGATCAATAGGTAAGGATATTAAAAATGAAATTGGGTAATAAAGAAATAGCAGACTCCTCTAACACCTACCTGCTATGTTTTGTGTATTAAAAACTTTAAATATAAAAAATCTTTTTATTTAATGTTATAGGGTTAATATTAAATGTGATTTATTGTAATAGTAGTGGTTGTATTACACCATGAGTTATAGTACTATCAGTTTTGTTAATATCATAGCCTATGCGATAATATTCATTTTCATTGAATGCTTCACCAATCATTACCATATCTAACCTAGATCATCGTTAATGTTACCTAATGCTATGTCTATTGTGTTTGATGTGTAATAGTTCACTTTGTGATGTGTCTGTAGATGTTGTCAGTGCTGGATAATAATAACAGTTGAATTAACAAAAAATGTATTAAGTGTAATATTATGTTTCAACCATTGAATTATAAATCGAAAGCATGTAATAATTGTATGATAAGTAAATGTCTAAATTGTGGAAAAAATTATCATGTAAAAGAATATTATAAGTTAAAAACTCAAAAATTCTGTAATCCCATATCTGTTAATAAATATTATAGTAAGAAAGGTGTTTGGCCAGTTAGAAAGATAATGCAATCTACTATAGAGCAGATGATCTTGCGAGATCAAGGAATGTCCTACAAAAAAATTGCAATTCATCTAGGATTTAGTAAATATGCCATTAGGAACAATTTATTAAAATCCTATGGTATGGATGCTATTGAGCATTTTGCTACCCATATGGACAATAATTTAATTGAAGAAATGCAAATACTCAGCAATAGAGGGCTTTCTACACGGAGTATTGCTACTCAATTAGGAATTGGCAAATCTACTGTTGCAAAATATTTAACGAATCAAAGGATGATCAGAGTAAATACTATAGAAGGTTGATATTTTTAAATTAATATTGTTAAAATTTTTATTTGTTTTAATCATTCTTCTGCAAACTCATTTTCACTAAAAATTGGTTAAATTGTTTTGATAGTTAATTACTAAATAATTATTTGTTAACTGTTAAAATCTTTATTTATTACAATTCTACAACATTTCAACATTTCTAATTGATAGATACTATTATTAGTTTCTTCAATGTCTATTCTTGCTACTTTTTTGAGTTCATATTCTAATCTATCAATTTTAGCGTCAAGTACATGTTTCAATGATTCTAATTCTCTATTTTGTTTCTCTTGTAGAACCCATTGTAAAGTATCAATTTGTAATTGAAGCATTTTATTTACTGCTTGACAATTGTTGTTAGTTGCAATATGATGCAATGGTTTACCATTTTTAAAGGCTACTAGTTCTCCATCTACAATAAAGTCTACTTGATTAGATAACATTGTATTTGTCGTTTTTATTGTAGTTTCTATTGCAGCTTTCACTAATTCAGGAAATACATATGTTATATCTACAAGATTGCGAGAGAAAAGTGCGCTTCTTTATTAAACCTATGCAATTGTAACCTTATTCCATCATATTTATATTCATAAATCAAAGGTTTATTATAATAGTTTATTATCTCTTCTGTACTATACATAACATCTGCTAACATAAATCTTACTGGCACGAATGGCTTCATTATTGCATTGTGAAGCAAGTTTTTTTTGCTAATACTGCTACTTGTGAAATATCTCCAGAAATAAGCATAGCTTCTCTTATATATTTTAATTCTTTACCAAATGATCGAGATATGGCAATTTCAACTAGACGTTCGACCGAACCAATTCGCATTTCACCAGTGATAATTTTAATAAGATAGATCTTTTGCGTAATTAGGAAGGAATCAAAATATTCTGAAAATTAAATTAATTTTTATAAATTTTATAAATTTAATAACATTATTCTCTTTTATCTTAGATCAGATATGTAATATTTTACATGGTTACTAATTACGCAATAGATCTGATATTTTGATTCAAGTGGAGAACAAACAAACAATAAGCAATCCTTTTAATATTTCCTTTTTATTTCTAAGTTAAGTATCTCATATATCATCAACATGCATTAGTATTTTTAACATACTCTGATAGAAAGAACTTTAACTCTGAATGTTTAGATTGATACATGTGCCCAAATCCTATATTCTGAAATTATCTGATACTCAGAAAAAGGAACTGAATAGATTCATGAAGAGTACTCGTGACAAAGAGGAATACAGAGAAGAGCGTCTGCTATAAAGCAAAAGATGAAGAAGGAGTACCTTACAGAACAATAGCCAAAAACCTTGGTGTAAATTACCGTAATGTGTATGACTGGATTAACAATTACAGAAAACACGGTTTGGATGGTATAAGAAACAAGAGAATGAATGGAGGTAGAAAGCCAGTAATATCTACTCACAAAAACAAAGAGATGGTAAAAGACATAGTATTGAACAAATCACCCCATACATTTGGCTATCTCAAAAATACCTGCTGGAGTATTAGGCTTTTAGCTACATATATCTCACATCATTACGGGAAATGAATGTCAGTCCAATGCAAACATGATGGAGGATAATTCATGATTTAGGTATAGTATGCAAAAGGCCCAAACTTGAACTGGAGAAAGGTAATGATTATGAAGAAAAGAAGAACAGGATAGACAGATACAAAAAAATATCCTCTGCTCTTTTAAAAAAAAATTCTACTGGGATTTGAAGATGAAACGTGGTTACATCTTCAACCATACATAACCAGAACATACATGAAAAGAGGGGAACAGCAAAAGATACTCCATAAAGGATCTAACGATAAAGTCAATGTATTCATAACACTTCTTTATCCCCTAAATGGAATCAAATTCAATACAAGCAAGACAAGAAGAACAGTAATAATTTCATAAACCATCTAAACAACATCAAGAGATATGTACTAAAGAGAAGTATCAAGAGGTTCATACTTGTAATAGACAATGCATCATTTCATGTAAGCAAAAAGACAAAACACTATATGGAAAGACAGTCATACTGGCTAACTGTACTATTTCTACCAACACGTGCACCATTCCTGAATCCAGTAGAAACAAAAGTAAACAGGAATCTCAAGAAAGATGTATGTGCCAATTACAACTACGAAACAGAAAATAATCTATTATGTAATGTAAGACGGTATCTAAGATGTTTTGGTTGTTGGCCTAAAATATGATACTTAACTTATTTGAACTAGAACCACTAATAATTGCCATTTTTTTTAAACTAATGATATAAGAAACTTAAATCTAATTTGCCATGTTGATTAAAAAGAGAAATAACATACTTTTTAGATACTGCATATTCTGCTATTGCACCTATATCTCCATGTTTTAGATGAATATTTTGTATATCTTTAGTATCTAACAATGCAATTTCAGAAAGTGATTGCATAATAGTAGTAAATCCTATGTTGAGTGTAAGATTTGATCCTGCAGGAAACACTCTTTCTGATAGGAAGAGAACTGCAGTAGATAATCGAGCTTTCATCTAGATTGGTGATATAATGAAGAAATAATTTCTATTTTTTCATTCTTTTTAGTGGTGGATCTAATCTTTTCACATGTTTCAACGAACAGTGAAAAGTGATCAGTATCCTGATTTTTCATATCCATCTAGATATGTCTTATTTTATGAAAGATATATTTATCATGGTATTATTATAACTAATATCCATTATCTTTTATTAATTATCATTATTAGAATATTATCATTCTATAATGTAATTATTATAAATATATTGGATTCTCTAGCTACTATCATGACTGTTTATTAGAAAAAAATTTATACAATATAAAGTCATGCCCAATATTTTAGTTTTATCAGTTGCATCTCTTATTTGTAAATGTTTAATAACACATTAAGGTAATACCTAAAGATCTGAAACAGTTTTTACAAGCATTTTTGACATAATTGGATACAAATCCATATGTCGGTTATTAAATCTGAATTCAATCTCCTTTAGATATACATGAAAATATTGTCTAGGTACACCTCGATAAATATACAGCCATGTCTTGGCATAACTCCAGAATCCTTCTATTCCATTAATATGAGTATCTTCTCTTACATATTCCTTGTTACCATGAGAAATCGAGTTATGTTTTCCAATTAAACTCAATGTTGCATAAGCAGTATGATCATCTGTATAATATAGTGATCTTTTTCTTGTGTGCTGTTGTATCAGAGGAATCAATGTTTCATGTTTTCTGTCAGACACTGGAAATGTAATAACAATTCCATTCCTTTTGTAGATACCGAAAACTAGATTTTTGTGCTCAATAGAACCCCATCCACGCTTCCCTCCTTTATGATGACCTCCAAATAATGCCTCATCAATTTCTATTTCTCCAGATAGTTTCAGATTCTGTATTTCCAGTATAAGCGAATCATAGATTGCTTGCCTGAATATTCTAAATGTACGTTCAATTGTTGCTAAATTAATAGATATATACCATCGTATTCTGTAAGCAGGAACACCAAGTACAAATAGATATAACAAATGAGATATAATATCAAACGAGATTTTTAACCTTGCCAAATAGGTACATGTGAAATCACTAAAAACATACCTACACCGTTTACATGAATATCTCCTCCTTCTTTTCTCACATGATGATAAATGATTTATGTACCTGTAGTTACATCTAGGACATTTTCTTTTTCCAATCCATCTACCCTGCTGAAAATATAACCTACTTTTCTGACTGTTTGTAGCCAATTCTAATGGATTGATCTCACGCACAAACCACGCATAAGATAACAATCATTATTATGTACTTTTTGTTTCAAATGTTTAGGTTAAGATATACTCCCCTTAGAGATATTACAGATAAAGAGAAAAATAGATTATATTCTCTTTTGGATACATATCCAGAGATAAAGTACAGGATAAAAATTGTACTTCTTGCTAGTGAAGGTTACACAGTACCTGAGATAAGAGAGATGACCAACATATACGACAGAACAATTAGAAAATGGATTCATAAATTCAACGATAATGGAATAGAAGGGCTGTTTACAAAGATAGACTATTCTCCTATGGTAAAGATAGATAATGATGCAAGAAAAGAGATTGTAAAAATAGCATCTACAAATCCAAGGGATCTGGGATTAAAATTCTCTACATGGTCACTGAGATCACTTGCTGGTTATCTTACCAAAGACAAAAAGATAGTAAAACATGGAATCAGTCATACCAGAATTAAGGAGATACTAAATGAAAGTAAAATAGAATGGAGGAATTCAAAGACGATACTGGGTAAAAGTAGAGATCCTGAATACGAATTAAAAAAAATAGGATTGAAGAACTAAGATACAATACATCGTCATCAGATTCCATCTGGCTATATCAAGATGAGAAAGGTCCAGTAGCAGCAAAGACACATGGCGGTCCGTCATGGTGTTCCATACAAGCCAAGGTGGAAAAAGCACAGAAGATAAAAGGTCTTCTCAATGTATTTGGTGTCTATGACCACACTAACGACCAAATGTATACGCATTCCTACAAAAAATAAAACGGGAAATCAGTTTCTAGATTTCATCAAACGTGTAGACAGAAAATATGATTCCTCTGTCAAGCAAATATTTCTTGTACTGGATAATGCATCAATACACAGATCCAAGAAGGTACGAGAAACCATACAGAAACATCATCACAGAATAAACTTTGTATTCTTGTCAACAAGATCTCCAGAACTAAACCTTATAGAAGTAAGATGGTTATGGATGCAGAGACAAGCAGTAAACAATTCTACCTTTAAAAATGAATCAGATATTGGAAAAGCAGTATCTGACTGGACGTACAACTATAACGAGAAACATGGTAGAAGGATAACTGATATCTTACAGATAGGAGTAATGAGTATGACTACATAACTGTTAACCTATCCACTATATTTAATAATGAACTATATAAAAAGTAGATAAAATAAAAATTTTAAACTTCCCTCTATAATTACAAAAGCAGTTTTGTTGTTCTGTTGTGCTTTGTTACACAACTTTGATTTTAGTTAATTTCGATTAAATAATGAATCTACTATTATATAGAGAATCTATATTGGATATTTTGTTCCTGTCAAAATTTTATTTCAATTTATCGATTCTCATAGTTACACAAGAAAGCATAGTTCTGCCTTATTGATCTATTTTTCTGTATAGACATTTAATACAAAGTCTATTGCTATTAAAGTACTTATGCAATTTTCATTTCAATTTCTTATACAAATTCTTAATTTTAAAGAATATTGAAATACTAACCATGGTAAACATTGAATTAGTTGTAGTACTTGCATAGATAGGTAACAGATTCACTTACCAACATGGGTAACACTTTCTTTTATCTGCTTGACTATGTTGTTACTACTGGAATTATTTAATCTTGTTCCTTTCATAAGAAACATTTCAGATGGTGTATGACCATTGATACCACCATGTTCTCTATCTTCATTGTATGCTTTTACGAACATGTAATACATTTTCTTTCCATCATTTACATTGGGAATATTTTCTACTGCAAGAAACTCATTCTTTACTATCTTGTTGTATGCCTCAATTTTTCCTTGTAGTTGTGGATAGCCTTTTGGAATTGGTTTATCCTTTATCTTGTTCTTTTTCAAGAAACCTTTGAATATTTTGGATGTAAATTGTTTACCATTGTCATGCATTACTTTGTGAGGTTTTCCATTCTCTACAATGTAGTCTCCAAGTACATCCAGTACATCTACACTCCTTTTTCTTTCAGACCAGTCACTTGCTGCTTTCCTTGAACAATCATCCTCACAACTGATAAAATAGTTCTTTTTATCTGAATTCTCAAGGTAAAATGGTCCTAAAATATCCATCTGTACCATTTGGTTTGGTTTTTTCATCTCAAACCTTTTCCATTTTCTTCTATTTCTGATCTTGCATTCCAGGATGTTCAAACCATGTCTTTTCAGTATCTTGTATATGATTTTGGTACTAAGTGATATCTCCTTTAGTCTCTTTAACCTGAATCTAATACGATTACATCCAAATCTTTTAGTTATACGTAAATCCAGTATTTCCTGTTCTATCTCTTTTGTTACCTTTCCAGGTTGTATATTGTGTGGTTTTCTACTTCTATCCTGTAGACCATCTATTCCATACTTTAGGTACCTGTTCTTCCACTTGTGATATGTCTTTGTAGATATCTGGTATCTAGCACAGATATCAGTTACTGTATCTCCAGTCAATTCTTTTTCATGAATTAAATTATATTTTGTTTGTAATTCTATTTTTCATACACTCCCTAGCAGAACTAGAAAGTGTTACCCATGTCAGTAAATGAAATTGTAACCTATGTTGGTAAGTACAACAATTAGTGATAATCAGAAGGAACCAAGAATAATAATAATAATAATATAAATGATAAACTATAATTTTCCTTAGATCAATATAATATCTATTATAATTGCTTATAATTCAGGATTAGGATATGTAATTTACCTAACCTCTATATAACAACAAACAGTCAAGGCCAGAAAAGTGAAATGAAATGAAATGGTCAATTCTTTTTTTACTTTCGCTGGGAATTAAATTTATTATTATTATTTACTACTACTCTAGAATGAACAATCTTTTATCTTAGAAAATGTGTTAGTGCATACAGAAAAATTCTTCTTAATGTGCGCAAAACATGGGTTTGGGTTGTTAGAGGTACACAACTACCAGCCTTTAACACCCATTAGTCAAATGTTTGTTGGTAAAAATATTCATCTTCTATTTTTAGAAACACAGTTATTATTTTGTTATTTTACATTCTGAACAAATAGAATATTATTTCTTTCAAATATTTGCTCATTTTTATTATCAAAGTCAGAAGTTATTGTTAAATCAATAATATAGCATTTATCTGAATCATTATTACATATTTTACAAAATGGCATTTTAAAACAATCTATTTATGTAAAGATTGTATTACTTTCTTATACTTTTCTTCCCCTCGAATTCTTGTATGAGAAATTGAATAAATAATAAATATAATTTTAAGAAAATACAATTACTTCAATATACTCTTGAAGATGTCATAAAATAGGAAATAAGCAAAATAACAACCAATCTGCCTAGATAAACAACTTGTTGTCATGGTCTGGACGTTCTTCTAATCATATACGGTTCATCTCTATCTATCTTATAATTCAGACTATGACAATAATAATATCGACAATTAACATTGTTCACCGATTTTTAAATATTTTATAATTAAAAGAATATTGCGGAAAGCAAAGGGTACATTATGAAGATAGCCATGGCCTTCTATCTCTATGGTTCTTGGTTGTTGTTAAATATAGAGGAGAGAGGCTATGGCAATTAAAATAGTTAGTAAATAATTTTGTAAATTAACAATGTTAATCAAATAATAAATAAAATACTTTACTAGTTTCATTATCTACCTATTTCTATGTCTGTCTCGAGTGTTGTGGATTTGAAGACAAAGCATATATATAGATACCATAGCCTTCTACATGGTTCGTGGTTGCTCTTCCAATAGAGGGCTATGGCTTATCTTCTTTTTTACTATTATCTATGAACTTTTTATTTCAGTTAATATATCCATAGTTAAATAGTAGTTTCATTGATAGAATACTACTACATATGTATTAAAGCATCCATGGGCGAAATTGCTATTACACCTATATTATCATCAGATCCTTTATTTGCTTTTTTTATTGCATCTAATAATTCAGGTAATTTAGAAGAATCTACTATTGTCACTATAGTTGATCGAGTAGAATATCCTAATTCTACTACCTGTGCTCCTCTACCTGCTCTTACTTTTTGTTTCTCTTTACCGAAGCCTTTTGAATCATAAAGAGTTGCTTCAAAACCTATATTTTTTATTGATTGAATTACTGAATCTACTTTATTGGGCTTTAGAAAAACTTCAACTCTTTTTAAGCCAGAGGTAATTTTTCCCTTATTATTATTATCTGACATAATTTCAAAAGGTAAATACTTTTATCAACTATTTCTCCTTTATATTAAGCATTAATAATATTTAAAAATTGATTAAAGTTTCCTATTTATTGTAGATTATACCTAAATTTTAATATTATTTAAAAAAAATTAAAAAATTTCTTATTTTTTTATATAATGCTATAAATGTGATTTATGTTAATTGGAATTAGAATCTTTCAAATAAAAGGAAGTATAAAATATATTGTGATAAAATTTGATATCTATAATGACAAGCCTAGAATTTCATTTGAAACTCATCTTATAAAGTTAAATCAAAATCAAAGGCAAATCCTAATAGAATTAAGAAATTTTGTAGAATCAATAGGAAATAATATTGTTGAAGATATTAGACCTCATAGAATAGTCTATTCTAAAACATTAGCATTTCGTAATTTCTTAGATATACAACCAACTATAGAAGAATTAATAGTATTAACTAGAAAAAATAGGAAAGAAATGCCTGTAATTCATAAAATTTCAAACAAAGAAGATTTTGAAAATTTAAAACAAGAAGTTATCAATGCATACAAAAATATAAAATGATTATAATATTTTTGATTTTAGTAATTTGAGTTTTAATTTGTTATTCTATTATTTTAAAATCAGTAAAATTTTTTGTAAAAGCCTCATATTTTATTTCAACATTATCAACACGACTGTTAGGAGGGCCTTGATGACACCATCTTATAACTTTATCAACATTAGATTTTAATCCTTCCAATACACATTCAACATCACCATTAAGTAAATTTTTAACCCATCCATAAACATAATTTTGTAACGAAACATCTTGAGTATGTTTCCTAAAATATACTCCTTGAACTTTTCCAGAAATGATCAAGTGAACTCTAACATACTCAGATGAGGAGAAGGAGGAAGAAGATTTATTAATTTCTTTATTTAAGTTACTATTATTATTAGTATTGTTTTGGATCAAGTAGAAAAAGTGAATATAGAATCAAATATAAATTATGATATATAATTTTATAAAATATATCCTCCTTCTTCTTCAAAAAGATTTTCAAATGTGGTTCCTTTCCTAATCAATTTAAGATTGCCAGAACTAGTTTTCATAACTATAGGAGGCTTGGTCTGGCAATGAAATGGCATATTAAAAACAACAGAATATGCACCTACATTATAAAATGATAGATAATTACCTATACTTACATTATTAAGATTAGATATTCTTGATTGAGGAAATACATCATAAGTATCACATAATCGTCCAGCGAGATGAATATTCTTGGAAGATAAAGTAGACTTTATACCGTAAATATCAGAATTATCTATATCGATAACTTCTTGAGGATATTCTTGTTTCATCAATGCTGAATCTAATAAAACGTGATAGCCAGCATCAACAATAACAATTTTATGTCCATTATATTCCTTTATATTGACTATTCTTGATAAGAGAATAGATGACTCTGCAACCAAAAATCGTCCACTTTCAATTATTAATTCAAAGATACCATGATCATCTGCTAATTGATTAAGTTTATTGACATAATTCTCAGCCATCTGTTTAGGAGTAGGGACAGGTTGATCATAGAATACAGGAGTTCCACCTCCAATATCAATAGTATTAATATTTAAAGAGGGAACCTCTTTTTTTATTTTAGAAATAAATCTATGTAATTTTGAGAATGTATTAGAATAACATGAAAAGTTAGTTATTTGTGACCCTAAATGAAAATGAAAACCATCAAAATTAAGAAATTCATTATTTATAATATATTTGACAATTTTGAAGGCACTATCAGTTGTTCCTCCATTAAATGGTACTCCAAATTTTCCATTTTTATATGAAGCTCGAATTTCAGCTTTTACACTAACTTCTGGATTTATTCTTATCAAAGTTTGTGGTTTAACATTGGTTTTTATTGCAGCCTTTACAAGATTAGTCATTCCATTAAAAGAGCTAACTACTACTTTAGTTATACCATTTCGTAAAACTTGAACATATTCTTCTTCTTCTTCTGTTATACTCGTATAGATAGCATTTTCTGGTTCAATATTACATTTTTTTAAAAAATATAATTCACCTAATGAAGTAAGATCAAATGTAATTCCAGCTTTCATAAAAGACCGCAATATCGAAGGAGTGAAATTAGCTTTTACAGAATATGCAATTTTCTTTGGTCCTTTATATTTTTCATATGCATTTAATAATTCGTTAGCTTTCAAGTGTAAAGTATTTTCATCTATGAGGTACAACGGGGTTCCATATTGTGACACTAAATCAAGGATTTGAGATGGTTTAACAAATCTATTTAAGATATATGTATTTGTAGTTTTTAGGTTTTTTTCTTCAATTAATTGGATTTGAAAATTTTCTCCCATTCTTTTTAGTATTTAACTGTTATACATACAACTTAAAAACATTATCCTTAGATATTTATTATTAATTATGTATGTTTAATTTTAAAAATATTTTTACTAGAATAAAATAAAAGAAATTTATTAAATAATAACAAAAATTTTAATTCATGTTCCTTAATTTAGACAATTGAATCAATTGTTTTATCTATAATAAGGAACTGTTACTTTTTGACCTGGTTGTGTTTCTCTTTGTTTCTTTATCTTCTTTACTGCATCGATATAATTTTCCATTGATATAGAAGCTTCTGAAGCATGTTTTGCTGCATCTTCAGGAGAGGAATACTTTGATAAATACTTTTGCAAGACAAAAGAAACAGATACATTTACAACTGAAGTAGTTTCCGCACCACTAAAACCCTCAGTAAGTTCAGCAATTTTTCCAAGATCCACGTCCTTTGAAAGAGGTTTATTTTTAGAACTCATTTCTAAAATACTATAACGAGTTTTCTTGTCTGGAAGTGGGATATATAAGATTTTGTCAAATCTACCAGGTCGTAATAGTGCAGGATCAACTATATCAGCTCTATTTGTAGCAGCCAAAACTATTACACCAGAAAGAGATTGAATTCCATCCATCTCTGTAAGTAATTGAGAGACAACTCTTTCCGCAACCATACTATCACCTTCTAATCCCCTTACTGGAGCTATAGAATCAATTTCATCAAAGAAAATAACACATGGAGAGGCTTGTCTTGCACGTCTGAATATTTCTCTAACTCCTTTTTCTGATTCACCTACCCATTTGGATAATAGCTCAGGACCTTTTACACTAATAAAATTAGCTTCAGATTCAGTAGCTACTGCTTTAGCTAACATAGTTTTTCCTGTTCCTGATGGACCATGCAATAGAACACCTTTTGGTATTGTATGTCCCAATTTATTATACATGTCAGGAAAGCGCATTGGCCATTCTACTGCTTCTTGTAATTCGTGTTTAACTTCTTCCAAGCCTCCTATATCTGACCATTGTACATCTGGTGGTTCAAGATAGACTTCTCTCATTGCTGATGGCATTACATCTTTAAGGGCATTTTCAAAGTCATTCATGGTTATTATCAGCTTGTTAAGTACATCTGGTGCAAGTTTTTCATCTTCTAAATTTAGTTCAGGAAGTAAACGACGTAGACATTTCATTGCGGCTTCCTTGCACAAATATTCAAGATCAGCACCCACAAAACCATGAGTAATTGCTGCTATCTTATCTTGATCTACATCTGTATCAAGAGGCATGTGATGAGTGTGAATCTGAAGGATTTCTAGTCTACCACGTTTATCAGGCACTTTAATCTCTATTTCTCTATCGAATCGACCTGGACGTCTCAAGGCTTGGTCTAGTGCATTGGGTCTATTAGTAGCAGCCATAACTATGACTTTACCTCTTGCTTCAAGGCCATCCATCAAGGATAAAAGCTGAGATACAACTCGTCTTTCAACTTCACCTGTCACTTCTTCTCTTTTTGGAGCTATAGAATCAATCTCATCTACAAACATAATAGAAGGCGCTTTCTCTTTTGCTTCCTTAAATATCTCTCGTAGGCGAGCTTCAGATTCACCATAGAATTTACTCATTATTTCAGGACCAGATATACTTATAAAATGAGAATTGCTTTCATTTGCTACTGCTTTTGCAAGCAAGGTTTTACCTGTACCAGGAGGACCATGCAATAGAACACCTTTTGGAGCTTCAATTCCTAGTTTTTCAAATATTTCAGGATGCCTAAGAGGAAGTTCAATCATTTCTCGTACTTTTTTTATCTCTTCACGTAAACCACCAATATCTTCATAGGCAACCTGTGGTACTCCACGCAAGGTTTCTCCTTTTTCTGCTATATGGAATATTGTTTTTTGTGTTACCAGTACAGCATCTGCATTTGCTGGAGTAACACCAATAACTTGAAATGTAAGACGTCCTCCAAAGTAAGGAACCATAACATTATCTCCTTTTATTATAGGTACACTTTCAAGTGCATCAGCAAGATAACGTTCATCTATTGGAGGAATAGCTTCAAGTGGAGAAATGAAAATTTTTTCAGCAGGAACTGCCTTTATCTTTCTAATAAAAATTGTATCACCAATTGCAATTCCAGAATTATTTCGAACAAGACCATCAATTCGTATAATACCTTTTCCCTCATCTGAAGGATAAAGAGGTAAACATTTTGCAGTAGTTCTACGTTTTCCTCTAATTTCAACAACATCACCAGTAGAAACTGCTAAAGAATCCATGGTATCGTAATCTATACGTGCTATACCTCTACCAACATCACGAGTATAGGCTTCTAGCACTTTTAACGAGACACTATTCTGAGTCAAGATACGATATATTATCTTCTAGAATCACATAATAATCTTTGGTTAAATCAACAAAAAATTATTAGATTATAGAAATAAAAATTTATAGGTATATTGATGGTTAAAAAAATTATAAATTTTTGTAATTAAGTACTATCTACAGTATCCAAATATGAGATTTTTTACTTTTAAAACACAAAAGTTAAAATCACCTATTGAAACGATTACTTTAGAAATACTTTGGGTAAACGAACGCTAGTGCGTAGAAGAGGAAGAGGAGGAAAGCAGTTCAGGGCTGTTACAGTAGGCAAAATATTACCTGCCCGATATCCTAACTTTAAATTAGAAGAGCAACATGAAGGAAAAATTGTAGATATAGTACATGAAAGGGGAAGAGATGCACCTTTAGCTAAAGTAGAATTTGATAATAAAAGCATATCCTATATTCCAGCACCAGAAGGCACTTCTGTTGGCAGTATTATTAAAACAGGAGTAGGCACTCCTGCAACGTCAAAAAATATTTTATCATTAGAATCAATTCCCGATGGAACTTTAATTTGTAATATTGAAAAAAATGCAGGAGATGGAGGTAAATTAATTAAAGCTGCAGGATCATCGGCTATAGTATTTTCACATTCATCGGAAGGTGTAACTGTAAAATTACCTTCAGGGAAATTTTTACTTATTAATCAAAAATGTCGTGCAATGATAGGAACTATTGCTGGTGCCGGAAGAAAAGAAAAACCCTTCCTGAAAGCTGGAAATAAGGCAAATTATATGAAATCAAAAGGTAAATTATATCCACATGTAAGAGGAATTGCACAAGCAGCAGTATATCACCCACACGGTGGAGGAAGACATCAACACATAGGACGTCAATCATCAGTTAGTAGAAATACACCTCCAGGAAGAAAAGTGGGAAATATTGCACCTAGAAAGACTGGAAGAGGTAGATTAAAGGATCGCAGATAGCAAACCCATCAATATTATATATATTTAATTTTGGTAAATAAATTTAAATTATCTATATATTCTGAGATAAATGTTAATTACAAAATAAATAAAAATCTCTAAGTAAAATAACAATCACCAATAAATACACATAATCAATTATCTCTCATCAACAAACATAATAGGGCTTTCTGAACATGCAGTCTATTTTCAGCTTCTTTCCAAACGACGGATAATTTTCCATCAATCACATCAGAAGTAACTTCTTGACCTCGTTTTGCAGGAAGACAATGCATAAATATTGCATCATCTTTTGCATGCTTGATAAGTTCAGAATTAACTTGATATTTAGGTATAAATACATTCTCACGAATTATTTTTTCATTATCTTTTCCTAAAGAAACAAATGTATCAGTTGCTACTATATCCGCTTCTTGTACTGCATCTATAGGCTCGTTTGTTACTTTAATTATAGAACCAGTTTTTGTTCCTTCTTTTTTAGATATATTGACTATCCATTCCGGTGGTTCATATCCCGATGGACAAGCAGCAGTAATATTTATTCCTGTTTTAGCACAACCGATTAAAAGATCATTGCATACATTAAATCCATCTCCTATCCAGGCAAGATTTAATCCATTAAATTTTTTTTTATATTCTCGAATTGTTAAAAGATCAGCTAAGATTTGACATGGATGGAAAAGGTCAGATAATCCATTAATAATAGGTATTGATGAATATTTAGATAATTTTTCTAAATCGCGATGATCATAAACTCTAGCCATTAGACAATCCAAATATAATGACAATGTCCTTGCGGTATCTTCTATTGTTTCTCCTTTTGATAATTGCATATCGTTTATTCCTAAATAGATAGCATGACCACCAAGTTGAAACATACCTATTTCAAAACTAACTCTAGTGCGTGTAGATGGTTTCTGAAAAACCATTCCTAATGTTTTTCCTTCAAGTAATTTTCGAGATAAACCTATTTTACTTTCTTTCTTAAGTGTAGATGCAAAGTCTAGTATAGAGATTATTTCATTTAGGTCTAAATCTTTTAGGCTGAGAATATGTTTATTCTTTAAGGAGTTCATCTAAATCATCGTCTGAAAGATACTTGACTTCATTTTTCTCTTTATTTTTGTTTTTTTCGGCTATGTCATCCTTGGTTATAATAACATCATCCTTATGGTTCTTTTCAAAATCGGTCATTCCTTGGTAATTTTCTTTATCTTTTTGATCAGGTATTGATGAAACTTTATCGTTATTTTCTTTGGATTTTCGTTTACCAAAAAAAGAAGAAAAGAAACCTCTTTTCTTTTCTTCTTTTTTGTTTTCATCTATTTTTTCAATGACAGAACTTTTCTCCCCGTAATTATCACTAGTAAATGGAGATAATTTATTAATAGTATCAGAATCTTCAATTACATTAGTCTTTTCCGATTTGCTACCTTGTGATTCATTTTTTAAATTAATAATATTATTCCTTATTATGTCATTAACGTTTTTATCTTCTTTTTTTATTTCAACTTTAGATATTTCAATATCATTACTAATTTTAGGATCTAAATTGGATGATGATGATGATGAAGAAATTTTATTTTGATATAATTCTTCAATATTATGAATAGATTCTTTATTAGAAATACTTTTGGATTGGATATCTGGTAATTTTTCATCATTTCTATTTTCATTTATAATATCATAACTATATTTTTTCGTAATTACTTCTGAGGTTTGAGAACTAAACAATGATTCTACAAAAGTATCAACATCAAATGGAATTATATCATCATAATTTTGGCCTACTCCAAGATAAATAATAGGCTTAGAAGTAAGATATGAAATTGAAATGATAGCACCTCCCTTTGCATCAGCATCAGTTTTTGTTAAAATTGCACCATCAAATTTAGTATAAGCAAAGAATTCTTTTGCTTGATATATTGCATCATTTCCTGCCAAAGAATCCCCTATGAAGATTCTTAAATCTGGTTTAACAACCTGAACAATTTTACTAATTTCATCCATCAGATTTTTTGCAGTTTGCATTCGTCCCGCAGTATCAATTAAAATTGCGTCTACCCTATGCTTTTTTCCATATTCAACTGCATCTCTTGCAACGGCAGATGGATCCGCCCCATATCTTTGATGAATCATTTTCAGTGATAGTCTTCTTGCATGCTCACCTAATTGCTCTATAGCACCTGCTCTATGAGTATCACTTGCTGCTAATACAACAGACAATCCATTTTTATGTAGAAGATTAGCAACTTTAGCTACAGTAGTAGTTTTTCCAGTTCCGTTAATTCCTAGAAAAACCATTACAAAAGGACCGCCTTTATTTTCCTTTTTGGAATTAATTTCATTAACCAAGTCTAGAGTTCCTGATTTAGTAAGAATTTCATAAATAGATTTTTTAACATGTAATTGAATTAATTCTTTTGGTGTTTTATCTTTTTCAACAGATAAACCCAATAGTTTATTCTTTAAATTAGCAGAGATATCATCTATAACTTCCTGTGCTACATCACTTTCTAGCAATGCAATTTCAAGATCAAATAGAGTATTTTCAAGATCTTTTTCAGTAATTTCTTTTTTACTGATATCTGAAATAACATTTGAGAAAGCTTTTTTTAATTTATCAAACATATATACTCATACACAAAAATAATAATTCAATTCTCAGTGTATTATATTTTCTTTTTTGCTTTGATTAATTATCATATTATGAAGCTTGACGCAACATAGAATTCACCTGTTGTTGAATCTGTTCAAGTTGAGAAGTTATTTGTCTTTTCTGATCTCTTAATTGATTTAGTCCAATCTCGAATTCCTTAATTCTTGATTCTATATAATGTAAAGTATCTTCACGTGTTTTTTCTATTGTAACTCCTGCACCAATATTAACCAATAATTTATCAATTGAAGGAATATTTGTTTTTAAATATACTCCTACTCCGATTGGCATTAATGCCTCATTCTCTTTATCCAGAGAAATATTCTGAAGAGCATATGATGCAAGACGAGCTTCTTCAATTAATTTTGTAACTGTAGCTTCTCTTTCTAATACTTCATTAAGATAAAGTTCTAGTGTTCTAGAATGCTGAACGAGCTCATTGATTCTTTGTTCAATGGCTGATTTTTGGGGGGTATTAGCTTTGCTCATCTGTATTAAAATATTTTAAATCCATTTATAACTGTGACTCACTCAAAAGGAAAAAGATAAAAATATCAGAATTTCAAATCTTATAGCTAAATAGAAGAGACTTTCATCATATCAGCGATCTTTATCTCCATTCCATATCGATTCTTGATTATTTTTCATATGATGATATATTCGAAGTAAATCAAGAGAATTTTTTACAAGGTTAAAAGTACCAGTAATTTTCATCAAAATAAACTTGAAGACTAGTGGGTATATATCAAAATGTTTAAGAACTTGTTTTCTATATGTCTTAAAATCATTGAGATTATTTACAAAGAGATCAGCACAAATTGTTGAAGGGATAATACCTTCACCAAGTAATGGATAAACAGTACCAATTGATTCTCCAACACCTATGGATTTTCTACCATCGTAAAATGGTTCTGATTTCAATGGTGGACTAATTCTTACAGGTCTTCCATTTTTTTTAATTATTTCACATTTGTATTTTTTAAGAAAATGTTCAACAAAAAGATTATGATTTTTTCTTGTAAAATCTCCAGCACCTATATGCGCATATCCATTTCCTAAAGGAAAATACCAGAAATAGCCAGACATAGAAGGAAATCCTTTAAGATAAAAATCATCATATGGAATATTATTATTACTATTATATTTGACTTTATACTGAACACAAGGGATCCACATTTCATAATCAAGTTTAGGAAGGTAATTTCTGTGAAATCCAGTAGAATCTATAATTAAATCAAAGTCAGATTCTAGATTATCCTTTTTTGGTGCTTTTCCATAATTTATTTCTGTTCCTTTTACCATATCTTGAATAAGTTTTAATTTATCATAACTAACCATGCCTCTTAATCCAATATCAACATGTTTACTTTCTCCAAGGTCTACACTCATTTTTTTACCATCATGCAAAATATAATTATCAAAATCTAGACCACATTTTCTTGTGTAATCTACCATAACATTTTTGCTTGTAGCCCAAGCACAAACAGCATCATGTTCTTCTTCTTTCATCCTTTCAAATCCAACTACATGAATATCATGATTATCACTAAGTTGATTCATAAGATATGCCCCAGCGACCCCAATTCCTACCACAGCGATTTTCATTTATACAATATTTACCATCCGAAAATAAAAATATATTGAGAAAAAATTAAACATATAGCACTAGTGAAAAAGAAAAAAGAAATGCCAGGTGCTGCAAGAGCAGGTATAGCTATTTTGGTATTAGGAGCGATACTTCTTGGTATAGGATATTATCAAGAACGAGAAGCACTTTCTTTATATGGATTGATAATGTCAATTTGTGGATTTAGCTTGTATATGATTTCATCGATTTATATTTCAAGAACAAGTAATAATAAAGAAAAAAAAGGATCTTATTCTAAATAAATAGCTGGTTTATATGGTCTTGAAAATTTAGACTTTGACTTTGGATCAAATTTTTCTTTTTCTTCTTCTGGATAAATAACTATTTGAACATTTTCAACTTCAATTTCATTAGATATTAGATTCTGCGAATCTTTTATTATAGAAATTTCATCAAATGAATTTAAATTTAACCTGTTAATTCTTGATTCAATAGATTCGGAAAGAATATCTTCTACAATTTTTTTAACAAAAGAAGGATCCTTTTTTGCATAAGAAATTTCAGGATCTTCTATTAATTTTTTCATTATATTCCCAAAATTTCTTTCATTAGTTAGAGTTATTATTTTAAGAATTTTTTGATAAATTCTTTGTTTGCTAGTAGAAGAACAATATATGTATATATTATTTGGTAATCTTTTAGTTACTTTAATAATATTAGATATATCAGATGCTAATCTCTTTAAAAATTCTTCTGATTCTTCAGATAAAGGATCAATTTGGTCATTGAATATACTATCAGGCCATTTTGAAGAAACAATTGAAGTTGTATTACCTAAACTATTCCAAATTTCCTCAGATATAAATGGAGCAAATGGAGATAATAACTTTATTCTAATAGAAAAACAAAGAACTAGTATATTATTTACTACATCTTGATTATCTCTTTTTTTAGCAGTAATTCTTTTTTTATACCAATGAATATCTTGATCGAAGACGTACAAGATATTATGAAGAGCTTCTCGTACTCTTAATGTCTCAAGAGATTTGGTAACATTATTTATTAGTCTTTGTAATTTACTTATTAACCATCTATCTTCTAATTCAAGAAGATATTCATTTTTAGATATAGAGCGATAAAGGAATTCATCCAATGATAAGTCTGTAGGATTTGATAATTTATTATCAAAATTAGAATTGAAAAAAATTTGTTGTTGTTGTTGCGAGAGAGTATAAAATTCTAGTAATTTCATTCTAATAGATTTTGCAGTATCAAAAGAAAAATCAGCATCCTGAAGAAGCTCAGATGAAATCAATATAGCTAATCTAATTGTATCTGCACCATATTCTTGTATTGCTGTTCTTAAAGGTATTATATTTCCTAATGATTTAGACATCTTTTTTCCTTCCATTAAAACTGAACCATTAACAACTATTTGACGTGGCCAAAATCTCTTTTCAAAAATAGCCACATGGTTAAAGATAAAAAAAGTAAGATGATTAGGAACTAAATCTCGTCCTGAATGTCTAGAATCAACTGGATAAAAATAAAGAAACTCATTTTTTATTTCCTCTAACAATGATATAGAAAGATTACAATTTTTTGCTACTTCATGTACATCTCCAATTCCTAATAGCACATAGTCAAAAAAAGTTTCATCAATATTACTAAGACTTTCTTTCATTGAATATTTTTGTTCATTAACAAATTTTGATATTATATAATAAGCCATATAAATAACTGAGTCAGACAAGCTTTCTATTATCCATTCATGATTCCATGGAAGTTTAGTTCCAAGGCCTGATTTTCTTGCACAAGCTCTTTCCTTTAACCAGTCAACTACATTATGAAATTCCTGTCTAAGATCATCTGGTAGAATACTTATTTCATCTATATAATTATGTACTTTATATTTCCATTCCTTATCACTATAATTAATAAACCATTGATCATTTAATAATTTGATAACACATTCATTACCACATCTACATTTAATTGGTTTATTAATTAACTCATAAAATACTTCAGCTAAGTTATTTGTAGTAATCAAATAACTTTTTATATCTTCTTTAGCTAATTGAACACTCATTCCAGAGTATTTCCCTGTATTAGGTAACATTTTTCCTTGATAATATTCCAAATGATAAACTTCATTTGTGGCTTTTTCTAGTTCTAAATCTGACTGACTGCTAATTTTGAACTTTGATATTGCATCTTCAACACATAACATTGAGCTATCAGTTGCATTATCATTATCATCACTTTGGACTTCTATAATTTTAATAGGATTAATGTGAGATAAATCAATACCACTAAATGATGATGTTTCTTTTTTTAAGTCGCTAAGAGCTTGAAAATCATATGGAGCATGTCCAGGTACTGACATTACTATTCCAGTTCCTGTATCAGATTTTACAAATTTTGCAGGAAGAATAGGAATATCTACATGTCTAATAAGATCTGTTGCAAATTTACCAATTAATTCATTTCCTTTGATAATTTTATTGAATTTAACGTCATGATTAAGAAATTTTAATTTTATAGCTGCCTCTTCGGTAACAATCCATTGTTCAGTATCATCTACATCTATTATAAAGTATTCAATATCAGGATTCACCCAAAGATTGGTAACTCCAAAGATAGTTTCTGGTCTTAAAGTAGCAGTAGGAAGTATGACATTACTCTTAGTCAATTTAAATTTTATTAAAATATACTCACTAAATTCTGGTTCCATATCTCCAAGGGTATCATGTTGACTTACAGGATTTTTATCAAAAGGACACCATCCAACAGGATGAGAACCTTGTACAATTAAGCCTTTTTTTTGTAATGCTTTGAACTGCCAAGTTATGAATTTTGAATATAAAGTATCAATGGTTGTAAATTCTCGTCGCCAATCGATAGAATAACCTATATCTTGCATTCCTAATTTTATCTCATTATGAAAATATTTAGCAATATTTTCTGGTTCTATAAATGATTTGATTATATCTTCAGGAACATCATATAGATTTTTAAAAGTTTCAATTAAATCTTGATCTTGTGCAATTACTCTTTTTGACATAGCTAAAATTGGGGTTCCTGTATAATGAAATCCCATGGGAAATAATACATTATAGCCCTTCATTCTCATATATCTAGCATGAACATCAGCTAATGCATATGTTCTTCCATGCCCTATATGTTGTGGAGAATTAGGATACGGAAATGCAACAGTTATGAAATACTTTTTTTTATTAGTATTATCATAATTAGCTTCAAATAGATGTTCTTCTTTCCATCTGGATTTCCATTTTGTTTCCAGTTCATTCCAATTAATATTAATATTAATATTAATATTATTATTATTATTATTATTTGATTCTCTACTATTCAGATTATTTTCACCTTTTGATTGTTTCATTAACATATATTTCTACTAAATTTAAGACCTCTTCAATTTTATTCTTAAATCTACCTCCTCCTTGGCCAAATTTTGAATCTCCACCACCAGAACCTCCTAGATTAGTAGAAATAATTTTTGCTATTTTCCCCGCATTAAAACCATATTTTCTTGCGGTTTCACCAACAAAAACTATTACGCGTATTCCTTCTCCTTTGGAGACAAGTGAAACGTACATTAGAAGTGGATCCAGCTCAATAGTTTTTTCTCCTACTGTAATATGGAACTCCTCATCAAGTTCATCATCAAATGTTGTGAACAATTTTACGGCTTCTGAGGATATTTGTTTACTATTATTGGATATGAATTGCGCTAGAATAGGAGAGGTTTTTCGTAAAAGAATTTTTATCTTTGTTCTAAGCTTTTCTGAATCATTCAAATATTTTTTGAATGAATCTGTTAGTTTTTCTTTACTAGAACCTAGTGATTGGGTAATAAATGAAATATTTTTATCCTGATTCTTAATGTAATTTATAGCAGCCTGTCCAGCAACAAATTCTAATCTAACAACACCATCCTGAATTCGTTCTGATTTGAGAATTTTAACTAAACCTAATTCACCAGTTCTATTAACATGTGTTCCTCCACATGCTTCAATATCGAATTCACTTATATTCACTATTCTTACTTTATTTGACGGAACTACTCCACCTTGATATATACGAAAGGAAAATTTTTGTTCACTTTCTCCTCTTTCATATTCTTTTATATTGACATCAAGGTTTTTCATTACAATTTCATTAGCAGTTTTTTCAATTCTATCTACTTCTTCTTTATTCAATGCAGAATGATGAGTTATATCAAGTCTTCCATAGTTAACATCTTTAAATGCAGAATTTTGCCATACCCATGAACCAAGTGTATTCCTAGCTGAAGAATTTAATATATGAGTAGCTGTATGATGTTTTGTTATTGAATCACGTCTTGTATCATCTAACTTACATTCAACCAGTAATCCTTCGGAAAGTGATGATAAATCTTCTATTCTATGAAGAACAATATCTCCCTGTTTTATGACTTCTAAGACTTTAGCGTCACCAATAGTTCCTTTATCGGGCTCTTGTCCTCCACCTCTAGGATAAAATGATGTTTGATCTAAAATTACATAATTTTCTTTTATTATTTTTATGATCCGAGCATAAAATTCCCGAAGAGAAGAATCTTCATAATACAACAATCTGGTAGGTGGCAAGCCTTCCAATTCTTCTATTGATTGAGGATAAATGGATTTTTGGTTAATATTATGTAATTCTGATAATTTTACATAAAAATTTGAAGGTATTTCAGTTATTACATTGACTTCTTTAAGAAAATCAGGAGTAATACCATCTGATTCATATAATCTTATAAGATCATCTACAGTTAGTTGTTTGTTATTCTTACGTATTGTAGAAGCAATATCATTCATACGTTGTCTTGTACTTGTATATCTATCAGATTCAAGTTTAAGAATAGTATAGACCTCTTTTTTATTTTCCTCTATTTCAGGGAACATATTTTTTAGATATTCTACATGTGTATCAATTAAATCTTCAATTTTTATATTCCACTTGAATCGTTCAATAATAGATAAGACTCTACGTAAAAGAATTCTAAGGTTATAACCTCCACCTACATTAGAAGGTAATGAACCATCTGAAATAGCAAATAATAATGTTCTAGTATGATCTGCTATTGTATATATCGCCTCATATGGAGATACAATTTTTTCAAGATGTTCAAATGGTATTTTCATCTCTTGAGCAATCATTTTTTTCAATTTTTTTATTTTATCAGATGAATCATCTTCGATACTATAAAATTTTTTAGACACTAATTTAAAATAGCTTGAGAGAAAATTTTCATCCTTTTGAACTCCAATAGAGTTTTCTAAATATTTTATAACTGATTCAAAACAACAATCATAGCTTGTGGGAGTACCCATAGTAATCCATGATAATCGTTCCAAACCTGCACCCATATCAATAAACTTATTTTTCATAATTCTATAATTATTTTCATCTCCTTCGAATTCTGTAAAAACAGCATTACCAAGTTCGAGACCACATACAAAATACTCTAAAGAATATCCAAAAGCTCCTGCTCCCATCCAAATATCTTCTACAAAAGTAATCTCTTCAGGCTTTATTCCCAATACATTAGTTAATAATCCAAAGTCCAGGTCAATACATTTATCCTTCCAATATCCACCAGATGCATCTGCATTACATGTTTGACCAATCATACAGAAACTTGTATAATGACGACCGCTTAATCCCACATTTTCAACGTCATTAAATCTTAAACACATTTGTGGTACTATTAAAGGATTTGATGGCAATTCAAAAATAACTTTATTATTCATTATTCTTTGAAAATCTACTATCGATGCAATTGTAAAATAAAGATCATCTCGCCATCTACATACTACAGGATATCGTCTTACAATAGAATGATTATGAGATTGAAAATATTTTTCAATTTCCTTCCATGCTCTTACATAATCTAATCTTTTATTTGTAGGAGGATTTCCTATAAAGTTATAGGTCTCATGATCGGGACAGATATTTTTATCTATAAGCGACCAAAAAAATTTTCCGCATGATACACATTTGTTTCGCTTAAAACCCAATCTATCAAATAAGGAAACTCTATAATATTTATCAGGATCAGATGAAAATAAAGTAGAAGCTTCTTTTTTACCCAAACTATGCTAACGATTATTATTATCTATATTAATGCTTTTATGATACAAAAATAAAACTACAAAGCAAGCTAAATTAAATGAAATAAATAATATTAATTTCTTGCTAAGGATTCCTCGATGAATTTTTGATATGCTTCTTTCGGAGCAGCTCCTACAGTTCTTGCAATTTCATTTCCATCTTTGAATAATAATAATGAAGGTATAGAATGAATTCCATATTTTACTGCTATCTCTTGGTTTTCATCTACATTAAGCTTTACAATTTTGACTTTTCCATCAAGACTTTTTGATAATTGTTCAACAGCTGGTCCTACCATTCTGCATGGACCACACCATTCTGCCCAAAAGTCAACAAAAACAGGTAATTGTGATTTTAATACTTCTTTTTCCCATGATTCATTATTTACTGGAAATACACTCATATCAGTTCCCATATAATTAATTTGAGCATAGGTTAATTTGAATCATACTAAATACAAATTAAACAAAAGCAATTATTGAACTCTAATGCCATAAATTTTATTTTGTTTTGTTTTAGTCAGATTAGTAGTTGTTGTTATTAAAAAATTTCATTTATGATGAAAGATATAAAATAAATTATCTTTTATGTTTAATTTATATTGAATAAAAATAGATAATGGAGAATGTTTAAACACATTTGTAAAGAGATCGTTAATACCCTGTAATGTAAATAATCTTTTTGATTATCATACACGAAATGGTGCTTTAGAAAGACTCATTCCTCCTTGGAGCGGTTTGAATATAGTTAGCCAGAAAGGATGAATTAATAATGATGCTATTTCAATTTTTCGAATTAATTTTGGTCCAATAAGCTTCAAATGGGTTGCTAAACATTTTGGTTATATTCATAATAAACAATTTCAAGATAAAATGATAAGAGGTCCATTCCAAAAATGGGTTCATACTCATTCTTTTATATCTTATGGATTGAACCAATGCATTATAGAAGATAAAATAGATTATGTCCCTAAATTTGGTAAAATAGGTTCTAAAATTATACAAAAGAGAATTCAAGATTATTTGAATCAACTATTTCTTTATCGCTCTCGTATTTTAGTTAATGATACCAACCTTGAGAGAATGGCATTAGAAAAAGGAAAAAAAATTCTTATTACAGGCTCTCATGGATTAATAGGATCTGCACTTATTTCATTATTAACTATTAGTGGTTTGTTAAACTACCATTTATAGGTAAATAATATTTAACAGTAATTATGTATAAAAAGCCATAGCCCACTTTTCTTATGGAAGTAGCAAAGTAATAGAGAGGCAGACTATGGCATCAGGTTTTTTTGGATTACTTGTAATTATATAATCAACATTTTATTTATCAATTATAGAAAGATTATCTTCTGCTGTTATCTTACTAGTAAAAGCCATAGCCCTTCTAAGGATTCATACATCATAACAATAGAGAAGGCCGTGGTATGTTTATATATCTTCTATCTATTGAATGCTGACCCAATGGATTATAATTGGGTACAATTAACTGTTAAGCATACTATATAAAAATTAGAGATTAATTAATTATTTTATTGTCATAGCCTGAACTACATCTTTGGGTTTATAGATCCAGACTATGACAAGATGCTATCCCTTGAGGTGGTATTTCCTCATTATTGAAGTATTTATCACTTTTGAAACTATTCTTCCGGTATTTTTTGGATAATCTAGAGAAATTATTATTGTCATAGCCCTCTAAGGATAAATCACAACAATAGAGGAAAGAAGAAGGCTATGACAGTAGTAGGTTTGTTTATGCTTTATCGTTTTTTTGTTGGTAACAGTATAACACTATCAAAATATAAAAATATTATACCTGATATCCAAAATCTGATAGTGCAATTTTCTTTATTTTTTTATCTATTATCTGTCCATCTAATATAATTATATTTTCTATTACCATTGGTTTTGAACTTCATTGTTAGTACTAAATTAGAATCAATGGTATTTTGTAAATTTTTATCATCTATCAATTACTAGAATCTTCTATTTGGACATCTTTACAATGACATCATACACACAATATAGATAAATAAACTACTTTACATTTTAGCAATAGAAAAAAAATTAAATTATTGTTATTCTTTTACTAATTTTCCTTAGGGACTGACTGCACTTCTTTTTTCTTTTTTGAATCCATAACTAATCCACCAAAGAATACAAATATACCTAAAATCATTGTAAATACTGAGGCATATTCATAAGAGTATGCAGATATTCCTAAAAACTGTGTTGCAGGATATCTTGAGGAGTAACTTTACTATTAGCAATATCACTTATTACTATTGTTCCAATAGTTATGGCTGCAAAAAAACCAACGGTTGAAAGAATGGCTCCAATTATTATTATAACTATCCTTTGCTTAAGATAATGTAAACTCGTTAGTGTTAAAGCCGTTGAAGCCTTTGTGACTTTCATCATATACAGATAACTGTTAAGCATGTTATATAATACTTGAAGAACAACGTTAATTGTTTAATTAATTGTCATAGCCTGAATCAACAGGAAGAATTTGGATTTATAATGTAAAAACTCTTCCTATAGAACAGGCTATAACAACACGTGCATTTTTCATATGAGGTAGTGAATAAATAATAAAGATATATTTAGCAATTTGGAAACTATTAGTTTAGAGATTCAAATAAAGAATAGTTTTAGTTCTCTGATTCCAAGGAACAGAATTATTTTCTATTATAAAATAATAAAAAGATTAAATGAAAATTCGAATTCAAAAAGATATGCAAAAACATACTCATATTAATATATTATATATTGCATGTTAGCAATTTCTGTTACAAGTTCACTACTCATTGTTTTTTCTACATCAACAAAAATGCTACCATTAGTAAATCCTGCATTAGCTGAAGAAAAAAAAGAAGTTGACTTTGCAAAGAAAGACAAATCCGATTCAGATTTAGATGCTAATAATTGTAAATCTGAAAAAGTTCTAAAAGGCGCTTCAAATAAAAAGGATTTAAAAATACTTTCAGAATGTGAAAAAGCAACAGGAAAGGTAAAGCATGTTCAAGAAATGCCTGATGGAGATTATAAATTCTTTTTAAAAGTAGATATAAAGAATACAAATCTCTTTTAAATAAGGGTAACAAGAAGCAAACAGATGGAAATCTGGTCATAGAAGTGGTTCCAAGAGATCAAGATTCTAAATATGTTGAATTACCAGATAAAGGAGACAATGTACAAGTATAGGCAGCATGGGTTATAGATAAACCAAAAGGATGGAATGAAATTCATCCAGCATGGAAAGTTATTGTGAATTAGCATAGAAATTAATTATGGTTCACTAAATTGCTAATTAAACTATTTAATAATTCATGAGAATTGAATTAATTAATTGTCATAGCCCTCCTCCTCTTATGTAACCAAGAACATTCGAGATAGAGGGCCATGGAATACTCAGGAATTTGCCTTTGATGCTATGAGAGCAATATTCTTATAATTACAAAATATTTAAAAATCGGTGAACAATGTTAATTGCCGATGTCATTATTATTGTCATAGCCTGAACTAATTAATTTGGTTTATAGGACAGACTATGACAATTGTTGTTGATTAAAGACGATTTTTTTGATAGTTTTCCTATGTAAATAATACCTAATGAAATTATTATTTATCATTTGTGAAAATATTTATTTGTGTAAATTATAGTAAAATAGTATAACTAATATTCTCTATTTGTTTTTATTATCACTAGAATATTAGATTAATTAATTTGTAGATAAAAATAAAATAAAATAAAATAAAATAAATATAAATAAAAATAAATAAAAATTATCGAATTAAGAAAATATAGTTTTTTTATTAATCTGGCTTATAATAATGGTTATTGTGAAAAGACTATAGAGGAGTTGTTTGATTGGTATCGGTATTGTTAGATGGAGGTATAGGTTCTATCTGCTCTTGAGAAGGATCTACTTGACCAATTGCAGAATTAAATGATTCTTCTATTGTTGTCATTAGAGATAACATAAAGATGTATTATCAGCAGTATTGGATAATAAATTAAATGTCATAAGTTAAGTATCATATCTTAGGCCAACTACCCATGCATCTAAGATACCTTCTTACAGTACATAACAGATTATCTTCTGTTTCGTAGTTGTAGTTTGCACATATGTCTTTCTTGAGATTCCTGTTTACTTTTGTCTCAACAAGATTTAGGAATGGTGCATGGGTTGGTAGAAATAGGTCCAGTTAACCAGTATGATTGTTTTTCTATAAACTGTTTTGTCTTTTTGCTTACATGAAATGATGCATTGTCTATTACAAGTATGAACCTCTTGATACTTCTCTTTAGTCACATATCTCTTGATGCTGTTTAGATGGTTTATGAAATCATTGCTGTTTCTTGTTTTGCTTGTATTGAATTTAATTCCATTTAGTGGATAGAGAAGGGTTATGAATACATTGACTTTATCATTAGATCCTTTATGGAGTATCTTTTGCTGTTCTCCTTTTTTCATATATGTTCTTGTTATGTATGGTTGTAGATGTAACCATGTTTCATCTTCAAATCCTAGTAGAATCTTTTTTTAAAAGAGCTGCCGATATCTTCTTGTACCTCTCTATCTTGTTCTTCTTTTCCTCATAATCATCACCTTTTTCCAGTTCAAGTTTTGGTTGTTTGTATACTATACCTAAATCATGAATTATTCTCCATGTTTGCATTGGACTGACATTCATTTCCAGTAGTGAGGAAAGATATGTGGCCAACAGCCTAATACTCCATGTATTTTTGAGATAGCCAAAAGTCTGGGATGATTTGTTCAGTACTATGTCTTTTATCATCTCTTTGTTCTTGTCAGTAGATATTACTGGTTTTCTACCTCCATTCTTTCTCTTATTTCTTATTCCATCCAGATCATATTTTCTGTAATTGTTAATCCAGTCATACACATTACGGTAATTGACACCAAGGTTTTTGGCTATTGTTCTATAAGGTACTCCTTCCATCTTTTGTTTTATAGCAGATGCTCTTCTGTATTCCTCTTTATCCTTAGTACTCTTCATGAATGAAATTAATTCCTTTTTCTGTACAGTAGATAATTCTAGTCTGACAGGGTTATTTGGCACATATTGATAGATTATATAACAAAGCTAAATCCATTTCTATATTTATGCTGAATGGATAGAACAATGTTGATAAAAGATTAGAGACTTAACTTATTTATGAATGATATTTTATATAATATACTATAAAACCACAGCCCTTTTCTCTGTAGAGCAAACCGGTACAACAGTTAGATAGGCTATGGCTAGTTTTTCAGGATACTTATGGTTATATAATATAATCAACATTTTATTTAGCAATTCGAAATAAATTATTTATATTAATAAAAGTCATAGCCCTCCTCTTCTTTCTATATAGCCCAAGAACAATAGAGATAGAAAAAGAAGGCCATAACTATGGAACTAAACCTTTGTTGCTGAAACAGCAATATTCTTTTAATTCTAAAATATTTAAAAATCAGTGAACAATGTTAATTTCTGATTTATTATCATTATTATTGTCTAGCCCTCTATCTAAGGAACCATATATAGAGAATGCATAAATCATGGTAAATATTGCTATTACTAAAATAATAATAAAAATTCTATTTTAAACACATTAATAATTAATAAAAGCCATTAGCCTACCAATAAAGTAAATTTAATAACTTAAAATAATAGTATAGTAGATTATGGCTAATTGATTGAATTGCATGATAATTTACCTATTATTTATTAGTTATATCTAATTTACAAATTGGAGGCATATTCTGTTTATGTTCATTCTTTTCAAGCAGAGATTTTATTTTGGAAATATTGTTCTCGTTTGGTTTATTAGTAGGATTAGAGGAAAAAGGAATATTCTTTTCTAAATGTTCTAATATTTTATCTATTTCTTCATATTTCATACCTATTTCTCCTTCTGCAGTTTGACCTCTCCATAAACGTGCACTACTTTTCTTGTTTATTATTTTTTTAGGAAGACCTAGATATCGAGCAAGAGATTTACCTCAGTTTTATAAAGATCAGCAATAGGAAAGAGATCTGCTCCTCCATCACCATATTTAGTAAAATAGCCCAGCATCATCTCACTTTTATCTCCTGTTCCCAAAACTAATCTGTTCATCACTGTTGCATAATAATAAAGTAATGACATTCTTAATCTAACTAAAAGATTTGCTCTAGCCATTTTATTTCTAGGAAGACCATTGAGTAATTGTTCCTTTATTTTATTTAATTCTATTACTTTGTATTTTATTTTCAAAGATTTAGATAATTCTATAGCATCTATAGTATCACTCTTTGGAGTTATAGATGAATCTGGAAGTAGTAAACCAAATACTTGCTGGTTTCCTAATGCTTTAACTGCCAAGACTGTAGTAAACGATGAATCTATTCCTCCACTCATACCTATTATTACTCCTTCACAATCTCGTTTTTCAGTTTCATGTTTTATGAAATTTACTATATTACTACAAATATTTTCATACATGTTTTCTTTCATCAGATTAAATCTAAAACACGATTATAGCATTATTATTTATAATTTATCTTTATTAAATAACAAATTAGTTTTTATAATATAACAAATTTGTCTTTCTTGGCTTTGGACTGGAATCGCAGGTAAATGGGTACAATAAATTGTCAAGCATATTATATAATAATACTTGGAGACAAACTATCTATTTTTTAATTATGTCATCATAGCCTGAACTGGACATATATATAGTAGTAGGATCATGGAAAACGATGGCTCAGACTATGACAATAACTACTTGTTTGGTTAGTTTGCCTATCAATGTTGCTATTTAATGGAGTATATTGTAAATACACACTTACAAATTAGATTTATTAATTATCTGTTATTTCTCATTCTAGAGTTTTAAGAAAGACATGCATCATTAACTAATGAATCAATTTTATTTTTCAAGTCTTTCAATAAAACAGGTTTGTATATCACTATTTTTTCAATATCTATTATACATTTTTGCAGATTTTGAATAAAATTTCTATCTGCAGTAGTAAGGCAAATAATTACTTTACCATCTATTTCTTTTATCTTTTGATATAACGTGATTCCATCCATCTTTGGCATTTTCAAATCAAGGATAATAAAATCATACAATTGTTTTCTAAAGTTGTTTAATGCATCTATAGGATTTGTGTATGCATCTACATTATATCCATTATATTCTAAAAATATTTTAAATAAATTAGCAGTATCATAGTTATCATCTATTATCATTATCTTTTTTTTATTTTTAGTATCCACTATATCAATTCGCTAATCAGTAATCAATATGATATATTAATCTTGGAGATATCTCCGCATTAACTTATTAATTATTAAAAGGAAAGGAAATTTACTATTTATAGTCATAAAATAATATTAAGGCTAATCCTTCTTTCTGCCTCCATCACCATTAGATGCTTTTCCACTTTTACTTGCTGCTACTCTTTTTTTTGTCTTTTCATCTACAGAGGCAATCCTCTATTACCATTATTAGTAATTATGCAAAATGTAGTTACATAGATATGATATCGAGAGACAATTTAATTAATTGTCATAGTCTAAATGAAGTTAAAAAAATAATAATTTTGGTATAAAACCATTTAATAGTATTAATAACTAATTTTCATGTTGTCTTTTCAAAAGCCTAATGTATTTATTATTTACAAAAATGAAGATGTTAACTCTCTATTGGCTGGCACATTTTGGTTAAAGGGATTTGAACCTTTTAAATTTATTGATGGAAAAGAATCTTTGAAAAGATTTAGGGAAATAGATGGAAAGGTGGATGCTGTAGTAATAGATCATGAAATAGCATTGGATAATGATCTTATGCTAATAGTTAACATAAAAAGAATAAATCCCCAATACTAAAGTTCTTATTATTGCAGAAGAATCAAAAAAGATTAAAATGTATGAATATGGTGCTGATGAAGTTATTCTAATGCCTTTAAGCCCTACAGATATATCCGATAAAATACTCTTATCGATTTTAAAACGTAATTTACTAGAGAAATCAACAAATGATTTAATTTAATAATAATATTATAGTATAAAGTATTCTGGTTATAATCAGTTATTTTTTATATTAGTATTAAATATTTAGGTTATGGCTAATATCTCCAAACCCCGAGTTTTTATACTTCAAGAAAATGAGGATGCTAACTTGGTTCTAACTGGCATGTTATGGCTAAAGGGATGTGAGCCATTCAAGTTTACTAATGGAAAGGAATGCCTAGAAAAATTAAATGAAATGGAAGGAAAAGTAGATGTGGTAATAATCGGTGGCAATATAGCCTGTGATAGAAACTTAATGTTAATAATTAATATTAAAAAAATTAATAATAATACTAAAGTTCTTGTTATTGCAGATGAAGATTCGGATAAAACAAGAATATTAGGTTATGGTGCAGATGAATTTACGCTTAAACCCATGAGCCCCGAAAATGTTGGTGATAAAGTTCTAATGTTATTATCAAGAGAAGCAGTAATGGAAAATAGATAGATAGATAGATGATAATATATTTCTGTTTTCTCTCTTTAATATATAAAATTAGTAACTTATGTAAGTTTGCAAATGCTGTTGTATTCTCTTCTACTTCTGAATTTCTATAGATTTAATAATATTTTATTTTATTCTTCATTTTTGTTCATTATCCAAGTTATCTTTTTATTTAATTAGATTTTCAGTTTTATGATTCGCTAATTCTCATTCTATATTTTGTATATTGAATAAAAATTTCACAATGGTATTCAAAAATATAGAATCATATAGTTTCGATACTCAACAAAAATAATAGAGATCTATAATTTTTATAACAAATACATTTTAAGCCCATCAGAATTAATAATGAACCTGATGATGCAAAATAAAGGAAGAAGAAAAATTTTTTTCGAATTTGAACAACAACAACAGAACTACAAGAATAATAAAATCTCATATGAATTACAAATGAAGCAAGATATATAGAATGCTATAATAAAGTTATGAAATCTCATCCGAATTATCCGGCTATAATTTATACCCAACTTCTAATAAAGTCTAAAGAAAGACTAAAGGTTTTTACATTAACAAAAGTGAAATCACTACGAAATATCAATAATAGAATATTATTTATAATTTTATGAAGAATCACTAGAGTAATAGATTTATAAATATATATATAAAAAAATTCTATAAAATAAAAAAAATAATTAGATAAAAATAAAAAATGAGGTTATTTATTGTCCAAACGGAGGAGATAATTCTGTTCCGACAACTACATCAGAGGGCTTTGGATCTGGATCATTAACTGGTTCAGCAGTAACATAAAATACAGAATATGTGTATGGGTTAACCATTGTTTGGTTTATAGTAAGTGTGTTATCTTTTTCATTAAATTTGCCTACACTAAGAGCATAACCTGATGCATCCCCTTTGTCTTCAAACCATCCTTCATATACCTTACCTTCTGCTGGCGGTTCGTTCATTGTAGCAGTTGCAATAACAGTATTAGTTTGAGTATTTAGATCAAGAGTTCCTTTTTTATCTCCACCATACAACTTTCCTGCAGATGGGGTTGTCAAATCTAAAGATTTTTGTTGTGCAAATACAGCAGTAGTAGTAATAGTCATAGTAGCACTAGTAATTCCTATACTAAGGAGTATTACAATTGACAAAGTCAGTAGAATAATCGTTTTCATTATTAATTTTCAATTAATCTCTCGGTTTAAATTCTTATCTATATATCTATCAAAAAGATTATTACCGTTAACAAATTTGTATTTTTAAAAAGCCATAGCCCGCTATCTAATGAAT
This sequence comes from uncultured Nitrososphaerales archaeon, assembly GCA_963840085.1. Taxonomy (GTDB): domain Archaea; phylum Thermoproteota; class Nitrososphaeria; order Nitrososphaerales; family Nitrososphaeraceae; genus TH1177. Next base: position 17,519 of record CAWIYT010000101.1, on the reverse strand, counting down.
CAGTCATATATAGTAAGAAAGGGCTACGGTGAGGTTTTGTGTGTGAATATTTCTGCATGATTCTCAATCCATTACCGAATTATAATGGTATAAAAATATTTTATATATGTTATTTAATACTTAATATCTATTTTATACTATAATAACTGTATAGAAAAAAATGCTGAAATATACACTAGAAGAAAAAAAGTTACCATCATTATCATATCGTTGTGAAGTATGTGGTAAAAAGCCAGCAAAAGCAGGTGTAAAGGAATTTTACAAAGATGGTACTGTCAAAATACATCATAGTTGTTCAAACCATATTATAGATCTTTATAACAAAATCGAAATAGAGAATAAAAAAAGAAGTATTTAACTTCTAGCCAATTTATATAATTTTATCGACACTTTAATCTTATAATAATAATTTTTTTGACATGGCTGGCATGGCTTAAATCGTTATAGAAAAAATTATTTTTTATTGATTGTAATAATAAGATTTGCCAATCTTATTTACAAAGTTAAAGTAGTTTTGAGCAGACTCATTATAGTATTTTTGTCCAATTTCTATTGATTTGCTAAAGGTTTCTGTAGATGCTAATACAAAGTCATTTATTTTTTGTGTACAATTTATGGTATGATCTGTTATATTTTGGTTGGTCTTATTATATATGTCGGCATATCTTTCTGGAAATCTAAAATTATTCCAATTTGATTTAGATACATCATCTACAAATCTTGAAAATGCTGATTGATAAGTATTAAGAATATTATTTTGTAATTCATTATAATTGTTTAAGATTTACTTAACTGCGTTGATAGTTTCTTGTTGATATTTGTTTGCTGTATCTATACTTTTATCAAAAATTGCCTTGTTTGTTTGTTGATATTTATTGATATTATCATTGATCTTATTTGTTGATTCTGAAATAGTGGATGTTATTGTATTTTCTAATTGTTGTATTTGATTATCTCAGAATTTATTTGTTTTTCCTTCTTTTACTATATTGCTACTATTACTAATTTGTTTATTTTTATTTTTATTTTCATCTTTTGGGTTTACCATATTAGCAACCAATTACTATATTATATCCAATTTATAAATTATAATAAACTAGAACAATAAAAACAATAATTAGAAAAGATTATTTTAAATTATATAAAAAAATATTTATCATTGAATGATTTTAAATAATTAATAATTATTTCATTTATTTTTTTCAAAAAATTGAAATGATCTTTTTTTAGGTGATACATCTGATTTTCAAAAATTAAATTAATAAACAAAAAAAATAAATGAAAATATATTTTTAGAATATTTTCAGATAGAAATAATAATAGAAAGAGATCAATGACAATGGTCAGTTGTTATTTAAAATTTCTTGGCTTAAATAAATCGACTTATTATTCTTTCTATTTACAATCGTAACTTCTTAATCTTTTCAATGAGACTAAGAGCATCACATCCAACTTCAGTAGTTATATAAAGCAAATGATTTTCATCTAAAGGCATACTAATACGTTTAATCTTTTCATATTCTGCAAGTACAAACTTTCCTTTTCCAATCTGTTTTTTTAGAGTATCACGTATTTTCCAGGCACTAAGACTAAATTGAAGAGACTGGTCACCTTCTTCTTTTGTAAGTATATCTGTTACTCCAGGTGCATGTTCAGAAAAAAGAAGTGAACCATCATTAATATCAATTATTGTGACAAAACGGATATTGGGATCAAGATTCATAATTTGGTTTCCTATATTTTTATAATCCAATTCTTAAATAGTAAATATATTAGTCCTTATAAAAAGTTGTAACAAGTTTTCTGCTGTTGCTATCTTTTATTTTATTAGAAGCCATAGCCCTCTATAGAGTCAATCAAGCAAATATAGAAGGCTATGGTAATTGCAGAGGCACTCTATGTACATTATTGGTGCAGTCAATGCAGGATAGTTGAAAAAGGGATTATTATTAAATAGATGTCAAGACAAAGATTTTACTCAATTATCTAATATCTATATACAGTTTTTGAGATTTTTACATCCATTCTTATGCATGATTACTTGTTAAATAAAATATAAAATCCTTCGAGATAATTTATTAGTAAAAGAGAGAAGCCATATCCTTCCAGATATACATAATCAACAATAAAAATATTATATTTTGTTTTCAGAAGTAGGTTCGGGTTGAGGCTCTGGCTCTTGTGGTTCAGGTTCAGGATTAGGTGCTGGATCTGGATCAACAACTTCTAATCTAATTAGATCTAAATTCTCAATCATCATTAACAAATCAACAACAACAACATATTTTATATAACTTTACCAATTATCAAGACAAATTAATTAATTGCAATAGCCTGAACTAGTTGAACGGAGTTAATGATTAGAAAGTCCAGGTTATGACTTCTTTTTTGCTGCAATTCCCTCCTGCATCTATATATGATGTGCTATTACCTAATTAATGAAATATAATTTCATCACTTTTGAAATTATTCTTTGAGTTTTAAATAATATATTACTCCTGTAGAGTAATAGATTAACTATTAAATAAATAAATAAATAGATTAATTTGTAAATTTTATTTCTTTATTTATTTTAACTATCTAATAAAATTATTTAAAGAAGTTCTGTCTGGAGTTCTTTTGACTGAAAAACCAGACTAGAGGACATGTATAGTAATACATGAGCCTCAATGAACCTCATTTTGTTGTGTCCTAGCCTGAATATGTGAATGAAAGAGTTATAATGATCCAGACTATGACGATTCATTAAAGACGATAATTTTTTTCTCATAGTTGATAGATGTTTTTTCCTCCTATGATCCTCTTTTATATTGGTATGTGTTGAGAAGATCATAAGAATATCTAATGAAATTATTATTTATTATTTGTGAAAATGTCTATTTGTATAAATTATAGTAAAATAGTATGAATAATATTTTCTATTTATCTTCCCTAGAATAATAGATTAAATAATTAAAAAATAGAAATAATATAGACACAAATAATTATTTCCTAAATAGATTATCTAATTTTGCTGTTGCTATGATATCGGAGGTGTGAACATTGTTTACAATACGAGCCCAACTAAAAATATATTGAATTATATAAATTTGTAAAAGCCATAGCCTTCTTCTTCTCTCTTTCTATGTAACCCAAGAACCATAGATATAAAAAAAAGATGCTCAAACTTTTGAACTGGTTAGAGTTCAAATTAAAAATTGCTATTACCTTGATAATGATTGAAAACTTATTATTATTTGAATTACAATAGGTAGAATAAAATATGTAATAAAAATTTTTATCTTATTATGTTCTTGTATATCCCAAATTCATTTTATGATAAAAGTAGATTAAATGATGAAAAATGTTACATTATAAATAAATGAATAAATAAAATAAAAAGTAAATTTAAAGAAAAGGAAAAAAATCCCCCCCTTTTTTTGTTATATATTATTAGTTAATTATTTGTTCTTTGCAGTTGTAGTTGTTGATATTGGTGTTATTGTAGGAGGTGAATTTTTGTCACTTTGCAAAAGTAAAGCATTTAGTTGTCTTTCTATCTGCGTCTGTTCATTTGTTGATGTTGGTGAAGTATGCATTATATTAGGTCTCCCTAATATTTTGTCTCCCTCTTCTGGATGATAATCCACTATAGTTGCTGCAGTATTACCACCTACAATAAAGAAGTCTGCTCCACCATCACCTTGTGTATAAGTAGTAGTACCGTCCAATAGAGTAGGTGAAGCATCACCATATAGAGTATCTGCACCACCATTTTTACCTCCTACAGCAGCATTAAGTATATCATTGCCACCTTGGGCACCTTCCTGCAATACATGAGCGTCACCATACAGTGTATCAATACCTAACCCTCCAACCAGTATATCATCACCGCCAACAGAAGTAGCGCTCAAAATTTGAGCGTCACCATAAAGTGTATCATCTCCATTTCCGCCATTAAGTGTATCAGCTCCACCATACACAGTTGTTGTAGCAGTACCAGAACCAGAATTAGAACTACTAGCAACTCCTACATCACCATACAAGTAATCGTCTCCATTTCCGCCATTAAGTGTATCAGCTCCACCATACACAGTTGTTGTAGCAGTACCAGAACCAGAATTAGAACTACTAGCAACTCCTACATCACCATACAAGTAATCGTCTCCATTTCCGCCATTAAGTGTATCAGCTCCACCATACACAGTTGTTGTAGCAGTACCAGAACCAGAATTAGAACTACTAGCAACTCCTACATCACCATACAAGTAATCATTATCATCTCCTGCCATCTGTTTATCATCTCCACCATTTACAGTTGTTGTAGCAGTACCAGAACCAGAATTAGAACTACTAACATAATTCACATCACCAACAAGGTAATTATAACTACTATCTCCTACTTCTGCTGTCTGTATATCATCTTCAGCAGTTACAGTTGTTGTAGCAGTATTAATAGTACCATCAGAAGAACCAAACTCATTGTAATTACTATTAGAACTACTAACATAGCCTACATCACCAACAAGGTAATTAAAACTACCATCTCCTATTTCTGCTCCAGTCTGTATATCATCTCCAGCAGTTACAGTTGTTGTAGCAGTACCGGTAGCACCATCAGAAGAACCATAATAATTATAATTACTATTATAACTATTAACAGATCCTACATCACCATAAAGGTTATTAGAACTACTATCTCCTGCTGCTGCTGTCTGTCTATCATCTCCAGCAGTTACAGTTGTTGTAGCAGTACCGGTAGTACCATCAGAAGAACCAAACTCATTGTAATTACTATTATAACTATTAACAGATCCTACATCACCAGCAAGGTAATTAAAACTACCATCTCCTACTTCTGCTGTCTGTATATCATCTCCACCTTCTACAGTTGTTGTAGCAGTACTATCCGGAGAATTAATATTAGAAGTTTCAATATATCCTACATCACCATAAAGGGAATCAAATTCATTGTAATTATCTCCTTCATCTCCTCCAGTCTGTATATCGTTTCCAGCAGTTACAGTTGTTGTAGCAGTACTATCCGGAGAATAAATATTAGAAGTTTCAATATATCCTACATCACCATAAATGCTATCACTACCCGTTCCCCCATATTGTGCGTCATTTTCACCAGTAATGGTATTACCACCATAAACAGATTGCTGATCTCCATATAGATAATCATTACCACCGTAACCATATTGTGCATCGTTACCACCATATCCTGTTATGATATCAGGATATGGAGTTCCTTGTTGATAGTCATTTCCAGGTGTTCCATCTATTACAGATTGACCAAATGCTTTATTATCATTATTACTGTGATCTATTGTTATACCAATAGATGTTATTATTACTAAAGTACTTAAAAAAGTACAAGATAACTTTTAGAAAATTTAGTTACCATAACTGCTGCAATAGCAGCAAACAGGATTCCAAATATGGTATTAAGCATGATACCATATTTGGGATTATGCTTAATATAAATAGATAATATAAATTGTTCTATTAAAATGGTAGAATTAATTGTTATATAAAAAACTTATGCTTTAAATAATTCAGAATATTTGCTATCTTTTGATATCACTTAATACTGCTATGTTTTACTAAAATTTTATTGTTACCAATTAAAGTAACTGATTTTCTAATTCAGTAGTCTTGGGTCATTTTTGACGTTATTTTCTTTGTCTATTTTATCATTCGAGTATATTGCAATTTCATTTCTAAATGTTCCACAATTGGAAGATAGGAAGAAGACTTACAAACTAAGATTGAAGAATTGCAAATAGTCAATAATTGAAAGAGAAAAAATAAGGTAAGAAAAATGTATTGGTTCATTTATCTGATCAATACTGAGATTTTTCCATCAGTAAAACCAGAAGTAGTAACAAAACCATACCAGGATACAACATTTGAACAAATCCGATTTAGAATAAAGGAACAAAATAAGGATAACAAAGAGATGGATAACCAAGAAAAATTTTTTGGTATTGGAAAAAGATCTGTAGGATTGATAAAAGATCAATTCAAAGAGGGAAATAGATTGTTAAAGATAAAAAGAAAAGGTTCATGAAAAGAAACCTTTCATCTTTATAAAATTATTTTGAGTATTTTGAATATTGCTTTTAGATTTTACAATTCTTACTTGTTTTAATGTATTTCAAATAAAATGATAAAAAAAAGTAAAGATTATTTTCTAGTTCTTATTATTATTGCTTTAGGTAATACCTAAAGATCTGAAACAGTTTTTACAAGCATTTTTGACATAATTGGATACAAATCCATATGTCGGTTATTAAATCTGAATTCAATCTCCTTTAGATATAAATGAAAATATTGTCTAGGTACACCTCGATAAATATACAGCCATGTCTTGGCATAACTCCAGAATCCTTCTATTCCATTAATATGAGTATCTTCTCTTACATATTCCTTGTTACCATGAGAAATCGAGTTATGTTTTCCAATTAAACTCAATGTTGCATAAGCAGTATGATCATCTGTATAATATAGTGATTCTTTTTCTTGTGTGCTGTTGTATCAGAGGAATCAATGTTTCATGTTTTCTGTCAGACACTGGAAATGTAATAACAATTCCATTCCTTTTGTAGATACCGAAAACTAGATTTTTGTGCTCAATAGAACCCCATCCACGCTTCCCTCCTTTATGATGACCTCCAAATAATGCCTCATCAATTTCTATTTCTCCAGATAGTTTCAGATTCTGTATTTCCAGTATAAGCGAATCATAGATTGCTTGCCTGAATATTCTAAATGTACGTTCAATTGTTGCTAAATTAATAGATATATACCATCGTATTCTGTAAGCAGGAACACCAAGTACAAATAGATATAACAAATGAGATATAATATCAAACGAGATTTTTAACCTTGCCAAATAGGTACATGTGAAATCACTAAAAACATACCTACACCGTTTACATGAATATCTCCTCCTTCTTTTCTCACATGATGATAAATGATTTATGTACCTGTAGTTACATCTAGGACATTTTCTTTTTCCACTCCATCTACCCTGCTGAAAATATAACCTACTTTTCTGACTGTTTGTAGCCAATTCTAATGGATTGATCTCACGCACAAACCACGCATAAGATAACAATCATTATTATGTACTTTTTGTTTCAAATGTTTAGGTATTACCTTGCTTTATGAATTCTGTAAAAGATAGGATTGGAACCCAGAGTTCAATGGGGCCAGTGGTTTCCGTTGTGATATTGGTACTAAAATAGGATTCAAAATATTAAACCAAAAGCAGATAATTAAACATTATGTATTAGAAGGCATTTTTTAAAATAGATACTCTGAAATTGGCAATGTGAATCTAAATATTGCTCCCTTACCATCAGAATTATTTTCAGCCCAAATTTTACCATCATGTGCTTTAATAATATTTTTTGAAATATATAGTCCAAGACCTGTACCAGCTTCTGATTTTGTGGCAAACTTTGTAAAAAGTCTTGGAAGGATTTCTTTATCTATACCAGTGCCAGTATCTTTTACAATAACTATGATTGTATCATTGTTGTCATGTTTCTTTGTTATGATAGTTATATTAGCACAAGGTACTCCTTTTGTGAATTTGATAGCATTACACAAGAGATTATCTAAAACCTGATATATTTTTTCTTTATCTCCATCAATAATAAAATTTCTGTTTTCTGCAAGGTATAACAAATTTACATTATTCGTGTCTATTTCTTTAATACTAGTTTTATGTTGTGCAATAAGACTTGATATTATCTCATCAAGGTTAAATCTTTCTTTTTTTATTTGCAAGGATCCACTTTCTATTTTGGCTACATCTAAAATATCATTAGTGAGTCGTTTTAATCTTTTTGCATTTCTTATAATGGATTCCAGTAATTTTTTTTGTTCTTTATCCTCAATTCGAGAATAAAGAATCTCTGACATTCCAATTATGGGTTGTATAGGTGTTCTTAATTCATGAGCTGCTACATTTACGAATTCTTTTTGTATTTTATCTTGTATTTTTAATAGATCGAATAGTTCTGTTTGTAGCCATAGTGTTTCAAACATAGAGACATAAGACAATACTGTTGATTTGCTATTAGAATAAGTTGCTAATCCTATTGCTTCAATGGATGTATCTTTAGTATCATCCTTTAATTCTATAGCTAAGGAATATTTTCTATCAACTATAAGAATTGAAATTGTTGTTTGTAATTGACTTTCAATAAATCTAATCTGTATTTTTTTGAGATTTTGTTGTCTATTTTTTTCTTCTAGTTTATATTCTACTTGTTTATTTTCTTTTTTATCTTTTTCTTCTAGTTCGTCATCAATTTTTACATTTTCCAATTCTCTTTTTGTATCCTGTAATTTATCGTCAATTGGTGTCATAATTTTGATATTTACATTATTGTCTTTCTTGGATGCAATTTCAGTTAAAAATTTTATTAACCCTGCTTTTTCTTGACGATGGAATGCATTAGCAGTAGAAAATATTATCAATATTTCATCTTTAGTTGATTTTAAAAGGTCAAAGGCAAGTTGCTGAACTTCTAAAGGATTTCTAATAATCTCTATCCCTTCTGATTCTATATCTTGTTCTAACTCTGTTATTTTATCTGTAGCATCAATACCACTATACCATAAATTTTCAAAGACTGAAAGAAAATGCTTAATATATAGAGGTTCATTGCTTGTTAAAAGACTTTGAACCATTTTGCCATCTTCCATCTTTTCTATGGTTGCATTTATCTCTCTGTCACCTAACGCAAAACTCACAGGTGGTAGATTTTTAACATGACGAATTTGTATTCCCATCTTTAAAAATATTTTAACTATCTCTAGATTTTGTTTTTCTATATTACAAATCCATTTTATTCCTTTACTTTCTCCTCTTTTATATTTATCAAGTATTTTTCTATAATGATTAAAAAAATTATTGTATATTAATTGCATTCCTCCATGAGATGAAACAATTAACAATTGCGAAGTTGTTTCAGCTAAATGAATAATTCTATTTATGATTTCATCTGGATTTCCTAAAATTTTTGCTTCATAATTAATTTCTACACCTTCTTCTATCTCCTCAAATATCTTTTGTTTAGCCAGATTTTCATGATTTTCAGTTTTAACAACAGGGTTACTATATTCAATCTCTTTTATTTTCTTTTCAGCAGGAATTGCTTTATTCCAAAGTATATCAAAAAAATACTGTTGCTCTTCTATAAATGATTTAATATTACTATAGATAATTTCTGGGATAATTTTTTTATCTCTTTTTTCATTTAAACTAGAAGAGCCAAGAAGAGAAATATATTCTGATTCACTTAACATAAAATTGCTTTTTAATCCATCTAAATGTCTAAGCTCGTCAACTATTTTATACAGTTCTTTGCAATATTGGATATTATCTTTAGTAATTTCGGTAATGTATCTTACGACTATTCCTCTTTTTTTTGCTTCAATAACTGATTCTTTTATTGATTCAAGCTCAACAAATGATGACGATGATGATGAAAGTAGATTATAATAGTTTATACAATTATCAATCTTTATCTTTGCATTATCAAACAATTGTGATTGTGGTTTGATTATATTTTGAATGCCAGGTACTATCTTCTATTCTTTGAGCATCTGAAGATGATGAATGTATATTTGGCATTTTCTTTGATGTCAAAGATAAAATATTATAATTGATTAATAGATATAAAGGGAATGGTAAATAGGGCTCAAAAACATCATAGCTAACTATTACCTACATCATACTATTGAATAAACAACAATCCAAATGTTAGATTAGCAGAATTATTATATAGTACAATCAAACAATGCAGAATTACATTATATCTATATTATTCTATAACAGTTATTGTCTACAGCTAGTTAATGTCATTATTTATTTCCACAGAATATAGATATAATGATTTTCAAACTCTCAAAACTAATAGGAAAATAATTAATAGTAATGTTACAAAATAATACTATTACTTCCAATAGTGAAAAAAGGGTATTAGTAGTTGATGATGAACTTGATATTAGTCTATGGCTAAAGATGGTTTTAGAAGATAATGGATTTATAGTAGATTACTATTGTAATCCTCTTACCGCATTGGAAGAGTTTAAGTCTAATTTTTACAAATTATTAGTGTTAGATATAAAAATGTCTTCAATGGATGGATTTCAATTATATAAAGAAATAAGAAAAAGAGATATTAAGGCAAAAATATGTTTCCTGACTGTAGGTGAAGAAACATACGATATAGAAACAGAATTATCAGATGCAGTTTATTTTATTAGAAAACCTATAGAAAATGAAGAATTGATTCTAACCATAAATACTATAGTAAATAAATAAAAATAAGATTAAATGCAAAATTACTAGTAAATAAAATAACCTAGAATTAAATATGTGAAATGGTTAGATTAGTCATCGATTTTTGAATTCACTATATCATATGCATTAAATTAAGCAATGGATAAATTTGATTTATATGTATTAATCGTTAGATATCCCACATACTATCATATATAATAAAATAATATCACTGTCTTTCCAATTGTGAAACATTTAAAATGTTAGATAAGATTCAATTTTCTTGAATAATGTCAAATTGTATAAACCACGAAATATGGCTTCAAGGTTAGAGTTCCACTACCATTGTTAATAATTTATAATAGATATCATTTTTTAATTATGGTAGATTTTATCAAGTTTACTGATTATTATTAGACATAATTTTAAATCGGTAAAGTCTATCAAATTACATATCGTGAATTTTTCCGGAGCCTTAAAAATTATACTTTATATTTTATTCTATTTCTCAAATTTGCCATTTAATTATAGTTTTGCCTATTATTTATCATTTAATAGTTGAATGTATTTCTATTAAATATCATTTATTATATGAATATTTTATTATTTCCTAAATCAGTGGATTCATAACATTTTTGTATCTTTCTCAGTGGGATGTGAAAGAAATTTGACCTAATTTTACTCTATGAATTTGATTTCTTATATTATATTTAATTTAAATAAAAATTTATTTAAAATTCTAATTTTGAAAATTCCTAAGATTAAAATAAATTATGGTTTAATTTCATATACAATATTTATTGGTGTATCTATAGCTCTTTTAAAATGTGTAAAACCACTTTTCTTTACAACATCTCTAATTTTTTCTTCTCCTGCTTGTGCACCTAATGCTGGACCATTAAAAGCTAATGAATTTGGTACGCATATTAATGTAGATGCGGCATAAAATGTTTTAGAGACTGGATTGATATTATCTTCAAGTTTGTTATGAGCATATGGTTCGACTATCATACAAACTCCTTCCTCTTTATTAATTGCATTTAATACATGAGTCAATGCACCTTGAGGATCTCCCATATCATGAAGACAGTCAAAGAATGTTATGAAATCGTAATTAGTACCTGGAAATTCCGATGCTGAAGATATCTCAAATTTTACATTATTTAAATTCTCTTGTTTTGCAAGATTATTTGCTTTTTCAATTGATTCTTTGTGGAAATCAAATCCTATAAAATTAGAATTTGGAAAAGCTTTTGCCATCAGTATTGTGCTTATTCCATAACCACATCCTACATCTGCCACCTTAATCCCTCCTTGCTTAAGTTTTTTATGAATTTTTCCATTTTCTATTGATGGAATCCATAAATTTAATAAGTTACCTATATATCCAGCTTTAAAGAATTCTGCAAAGCCATCTGCCATACAAGGATGATGGTCAAACCAAGAAAAAGTTCTCTCATTTTTGAACATTTTAATAAATTCTTCTTCATCTTTAAAGTAAGATTTTATTGCTTTAAATGCACCTTGTATGTAGATAGGACTATTAGAATCAGATAATGCTAGTGCATGTTCAGGAGGTAAAAAGTATTTTTCTGTCGAAGGATCATATTCTATATATCCACTAGAAACTTGATTTCCTAACCATTCTTTAACTAATCTTTCATTAGTTCCAGTTTTTTTTGCAAGTTCTTGGAAAGTAATGTATTTGTTTTCATCTGCCATCGCTTTATATAATCCAAGTCTTTCTCCAAGAATAACTAGCATAGCAGTAGAGCTTCCAGCAATATCTTGTATAGCTTTATTCATGAATTCTTGTATCTTGGATTCATTGATATTATCTTTTAATTGTTGATTCAATAAGTTATTGATTTGACATTATTGATTTAAATATTGTCATTAAAACCTTAGCTAATAATAACGTATTATCTACTAAATCATAAGAAAATTAAGAATATCCATTTACATTTAATTTAATCTAATTTAGAATTTCTTTCTGACCTAACTCAAATTCAGATTGTAAATATAAAAACAGATTTTAATTACGTATTTGACAATCCGTTATGACGATAGCTATTTTATTTTTCAGCTATTGCATATAAAGCATTAGTTTCAATAACCTTGACTCTATTTTCCTTGATTAAATCTGTATTTGCTTCTCTAATCTTTACATAAAGAATAGGATCGAATTGGTCTATAATCCATCTAAACCCTGATCCTAAGGCAATGGTCCACCAATCTTCAGGATTATTCAATGATTGATATGCCATCTCTTCTTTTATATCTAAATGTATGATATTACTACTTTCTTCAAATAATTTTCTTAAAGAACCAATATTACTAATTTTATCCCATGGATTGTATGATATTATATTTAATGTCAGCAAAATGAGTTCCAAGAACTAATACAAATAATAATCCTAGTACACAAAATAGAGAGAGAGTTATGCTAGTTGCATTATATATTTTGTATCGCATATCATTAAAATTTAGAATTTCTGTATTGATTCTTAACATTTTTCTTGTATGGTAAAATGAGATTGTAAACTAATAGGGTTATTGAAAGATTCTTACTTAATATTATATCAAAGCCTTTTTCTTTCACTTTTTCTACAATGGCCTGTCTAAACTCTGGTAATCCTTCAGGTGCAGTATAGTAGTTTCATTGTTTTGAACTGCTTTAATCAAGGCATTTTTAATGTGGTCCGGAGTGGGAAAGTCATACTGTACTGGTTCTGGTTCACCGATATTGAGATAAATTACATTCTTGCCATTCTTCTTTTCATATTCTCTAGCATGAGTAATGATATCTCTAATAGCATATTCCACCAGCTGTCCTCTCAGAAACTTTCAATTGAGTATCTACTTATTATGAATTACCTACATAAAGTATTCTCTACACCAGTTAACATGTAGTAATCCATTAAGAGCCTATCCGAAAACACCTCCTCTCTTATATGTTATCCAAGCACAGACAAAATGTAATATTGCAATATAGTTATCTTCCTTCTTTTCCCATCTAATCAATAATCGCCTGAATCTATTCATCCATGAGTGTGTTCTCTCAACTACCCATCTTCTTGCTCTATATTTTGGTATCCTTCTTCTTCTCTTCTTCTTTTTGTTACCATTATTGTAGTCTTCTCCTCCTCTCTTGCAAACATGAATGGTATAACCATATTCTTCAAGTAACTCGTATACTTCAGGATAGTCATAACCCTTGTCAAGACAGATGTGTTGTTGTTGGGTATTTGTTGTAGATGATGATGATGGTGGTCTGAAAACCACTATACTCTGAAGAGTTGCTTTTGTCATCTTCATATCATGTCTGTTAGCACCATCTACAGTAATTCCAAGAGGAATGCCCTGACCATCTACAAGAAGGCTACGTTTGGTACCTGATTTACTTCTGTCTGTGGGATTTGGTCCTGTACCTTTTTCCCCCAAGAGGTGCTTTTGTTATTGCACCATCCATTGATTGCCATTTCCAGTTGATACCAACTTTTTTATCATATATTTTTAGACCATCAATCCACATACGTTTGAATACGCCATCTTGTCTCCATTCCTGAAATCTGTCATGTACAGTACTGGATGCACCAAGACTTCGTGGTAGTGCTTTCCACTGACATCCAGTACGTGCTATGTAGAAGATAGCATTCATTGCCTTTCTATCATCCATTCTTGGACGACCTGTCTTCTTCTTCTTCTTTCTTTTGGGTTTATGTACAAGAAGAGGAAAAATTTGATTCCATAATTCATCTGGTATTTCATAAGATGAATCGATTCCAGAAATTTCAGATATCAAACTAATCTCGTGATATATAGTGTAGAGACACTTAGCTTTGTCGAATAAATCTATTGTACCATAAACTAAAATACTGTAAACTACTTTTCGGATAGGCTCTAAGTATTATTTTTACTTTACAATCCTTATACAAACTAATAGACCTGTTTCTAATGAGGTTTACTATCCTAAAAATCCATTAGAAAGACTCAATCAAATGTGTAATACCTTCTAAACTAGAAAAGTTGTCAAAACCAGAAGAATACTTGTTATACAAAACTGATTCTATTAAAATTTCTAGATGACTATATCCGAATTATTTAAAAATACAAACAAAAAACTTTTTGTCATATTTAAAATTTAAAAGTCCAAATTTCTCGTCGTTACTAATATATGCCAAAGGTCTTTTGCAAAGTATATACATTAAACTTCATCCAAATCATCTATCGGAAATCTAAGTGTAGATTTTATCAATTTTACTATAGGAATATAAATTGATTGAGTGTTATTACCAATATTATCTATAAAGTTGAAGTCTCCTGTCATTTTATTTAATTCAATAAACCTCTTATTTGGTTTATCTTGAATTACATGATAATGAGAAATAACGCCTCCAACTATTCCTGTGTGAATAAACAGTATTTCTTTATTTTGATATGTAATATTATAAAGTAATGGGGTTATATTCATAAAGGATTGCGATGTATAGAGTATAACACTTAACATATCTTTAAGATTTTCGTATTGTAAATATGTCGTAAACCATTCAGCTTGTGACATATAATAAGTAATGTCAGAGGTTTATTTTATACTTATGATAATCCTCTTCGTTTCAGAATTTTTTATAGAGATTCATGAAAAAAGAATTACTTCCAAGAATTATGTTACCTTTTTTTGTGATTTTAAGCCTTTATTTTACTTTATATAAAGTAGTTAACCATATGTGTTATGTCTATGAGTGATGAATTGAGGAGAATTTTAACTATTATTAATTGTTGTACTTGCTAACATAGGTTACAATCTCATTTACCAACATAGGTAACACTTTCTAGTAGTCTGCTAGGAAGTGTATGTAAAATAGAATTACAAACAAGATTTAATCTAATACATGAGAAAGAATGGACAGGATATACTGTTACAGATATTTGTGCTAGATATCGAGTATCTACAAAGACATACTACAAGTGGAATAAGAGATACATAAAATATGGAATAGATGGTCTGAAGGATAGAAGTAAAAAGCCACATAATATCCAACCAGGAAAAGTAACAAAAGAGATAGAAGAGGAAATATTGAATCTACGTATAACTAAAAGATTTGGTTGTAATCGTATCAGATTCAAGTTAAAAAGACTAATGGAGATATCACTGAGTACAAAGACTATCTACAAAGTATTGAAAATACATGGATTGAACATCCTGAAATGTAAAATCAGAAATAGACAATGGAAAAGATTTGAAATGGAAAAACCCAATCAAATGGTACAGATGGACATATTGGGACCGTTTTATCTTGAGAATTGTGCTCAAAAAAACTATTTTATCAGTTGTGAGGATGATTGTTCAAGAAAGGTAACAAGTGAATGGTCTGAAAGAAAAAGAAGTATAGATGTATTGCAAGTACTTGAATACTATATTGTAGAGAATGGTAAACCTCTCAAAATACTGCATGATAATGGTAAACAGTTTACATCTAAAACATTCAGATATTTTCTGAAAAGGAACAAAATAAAAGATAAATCCATACCTGCCAGATACCCACAACTACAGGGAAAGATTGAGGCATATAACAAGATTGTTAAAAATGAGTTTCTAGCAATTGAAAACATATCCAATATAGAAGAAGGTAAGAGAAGATATTCCATGTATGTTAAAGCATATAATGAAGAAAGAGAACATACTGGTATCGATGGACATACGCCATCTGAAATGTTTCTCATAAAAGGAAGATTAAATAATCATAATAATAACAAGAAAATCAAGCAGATAAAAGAAAGTGTTACCCATGTTGGTAAGTGAATCTGTTACCTATCTGTGGAAGTACAACACATAGTAATATGATAAAAGACATTAAAATTATCTTTAATCTTAATATATTATATTTATTATTTAACTATCGAGAGGTAATATAGTTGTGGTTGTATTAAAGTATAATACTAAAACTTTTATGCATTCTAAAATAGGTTCCAAAATAGTAATATTTGTTTTCATTCTAATTATTCTTGTTATTACTAGTTTTATTATATTTTCTTATTATCAATCACAAATGACATATTTGGGAAATTCAATAAATATTGCAGGAAAGAATCGGTTTCTTACATCTAGTCTAATGTTTGAAATATCAAAATATTCCTTTATTGAAGGTAACACTAAAAATAATTCTAAAATCAACTCTGCAATAAATCAATTGGAATCAAATATCTTGGCATTAAGACAGGGTGGAGGAAACATCATAGCAGGAATAGAAGATTTAAAACCATTACCAGGAGAATTTTTAAATGATTGGAAGAAGATTTATCAGAAATGGATTTCACTTAAAAACAGCATAGCAAACAATATAATTAAGGCAGATGATGAAATAATAACTAGTTCAGAAAAATCGAAAGACAAAGGTAAAAAGGCAGCAATAGAAACAGAAGCACTATCTTTAGTAGATTCATCAAATATATTGGTTACAAAATTAAGTGATTATTTAAAAAGTAATTCAGAGCATTCATTGTTTAATCAAAGAGCCTTTATAATTTTAGATATTGCAGTTATTGCTGCTTTTTTCCTTTACCTTAGCAGGAAGATATCAAAACCAATAATTTCTTTAAATTCTGCATTATCTGAAGACGCTAGAGAGACACTTAATTTAATAGGTCAAAGCAAAGATAACAATAATAATAATGATAATGACGAACTTTCAGTTCTAAGTAATTCTTTCAATTATATGGTGAACTCTCTAAAGAATATTAATAAACAAGATGAATATTCAAAAGAAAAAATAAATGAGAAGCATTATGAAAGTTTGAAAAATGAAATATCAATACTTTATGAAAAAATATTTAGAAATAGGTTTAATAATTCACTTAATAATAATTATCCATCTAACAAAAAGCCAATAGAAAATCAACTGTCTGAAATAAGAAATGAGATAGAATATACATATTCAGAAGGAAAGTTAGATGAGATTCGTTATACCAGTTTGGTTAATAATATCTCAATATTATATCAAGAAATATTTAAGAAAGAAATTGATTCATTGAATAGCTTGACTAATAATGAAGATAAAATAAAATTATTGAATAAAATACATTCTGATATTGAAGATGCATATTCAAAGGAAAAGGTAACTGAAAAACATTATAATTTCCTAAAGGAAAAGATTTCAGAATTTGAGAATAAAAATAAGAATAATGAGAGAAAATAAAAATTCATATATTGTGCTAAATCAGATTGTATTGT
>CAWIYT010000100.1:0-9637 GCA_963840085.1 uncultured Nitrososphaerales archaeon | reverse complement strand
CTATTGTATAACTTTTGAGGTAATGGAATACAACTTGATACTATAGGTTCCATATAGCGTATATCTCTATGTACAATTGCTTTGATCTAGATCAAATAGAAAACCAGAAAGTGTATGTGTTATGTACAGTTTAAGTACACAAGAAGCATGAGAAATCTGTCTTTGATTGAATGTTTGAAATGTCTTCCTGCACCTATTGATCTTGTTCTATCCTTTCTTTTAGATAGACGTTTAGTTTCATAGTCTGGATATTTTGATTCTACTTGTTTGCAAATGGAATCAAATTCAGATAGTTCCAGTCCAGTAAATGACCTGAATAATAATGGTTTTCTGGATAACCTATCATAATTTAGCAAATCTACGAAATAACTGCTAAAAAAGAGGAATATAGCTGTAATCTTTCTAATTATGCAAAAATATTTAATAGATTCTTAGACAAAGCTAAATGTATCTATTATCTTAAACTTTATGAGATAAATTATTTGATATCTATAACTTCTGGAATTGATTCATCATATGAAATACCAGACAAATTATGGAACAGGATTGTTCTTCTTTTATTACCAAAGACAAAAAGAAATAAGAAGAAAAGTGGTCGTCCTAGGATGGGTGATAGAAAGGCAATGACTGCTATATTCTACATAGCACGTACTGGATGTCAGTGGAAAGCACTACTAACACGAAGTCTTGGTGTATCAAGTACAGTACATGACAGGTTTCAGCAATGGAGCAAAGATGGTATATTCAAACAAATGTGGATTGATGGTTTAAAATTATATGATAAAAAAATTGGTATCAACTGGAAATGGCAATCAATGGATGGTGCAATAACAAAAGCACCTCTTGGGGGAAAAAAGTACAGGACCAAATCCAACAGACAGAAGTAAATCAGGTACCAAACGTAGCCTTCTTGGTAGAGGGTAAAGGCATTCCTATTGGAATTACTATAGATGGTGCTAATAGACATGATATGAAGATGACAAGAGCAACACTTGAAAGTATGGTTATACAAAGCCCATTGCCATCATCATCATCATCACTAAAATTACAACAACAACATATCTGTCTTGACAAGGGTTATGACTATCCTGAGGTATACGAGTTACTTGAAGAATATGGTTATACCATGCATATTTGCAAGAAAGGAGGAGAAGAATACAATAATGGTAACAAAAAGAAGAAGAAAAAGAAAAGGATACCAAAATACAGAGCAAGAAGATGGGTTGTTGAAAGAACACATTCATGGATGAACCGATTCAGGCGATTATTGATTAGATGGGAAAAGAAGGAAAATAACTATATTGCAATATTACATTTTGCCTGTGCTTGGATAACATATAAGAGAGGAGGAGTTTTCGAATAGGCTCTTAGTTAGTTAAAGTAGTATTGGTTATTATAACTACAATAAGAGTAATCACTATTCTTTTTGTTATTTAAAAAAATCTAATTTTACACAATTTTACATCGGATTAGATTTGTTACTTTTTGAATATTTAATCTCTTATTATCCATTTATACTGTAATTATAATTATATTATTTGTTTTTTTCTGCTATTGATATATTCTCTCCTCTTCATTCTGTCAATTGGAAATACTATTTGTATTATATTGCAAATTTTCATATGCTTGTTTATACTTTCTTTGCATTTGGAATTCTTGTCGTTATTAAGATATCATCTTTATTCATTCTTGTCAGCATGATTTGACAAATTATTGTCACTATATTATTATTTCACTTCATTATGTGTTAAAAGTAAATTTAATAATTATATTATATTACAATTTTATAGGTGAATTTTTTTGTATGGTTAGGTGTTGTACTTGCTAACATAGGTTACAATTTCATTTACTGACACAGATAACACTTCTAGTAGTCTGCTAGGAAGTGTATAAAAATAGAATTACAAACAAAATTTAATTTAATTCATGAGAAAGAATGGACTGGAGATACTGTAACTGACATTTGTGTTAGATATCAAATATCCAGAAAGATATACTACAAGTGGAAGAAAAGGTATCTAAAGTATGGAATAGAGGGTCTAAAAGATAGAAGTAGAAAACCACATAATATACAACCAGTAAAAGTAACAAAAGAGATAGAACAGGAGATACTGGATTTACGTATTACAAAAAGATTTGGCTGTAATCGTATTAGATTCAGGTTGAATAGACTAAAGGAAATATCACTCAGTACTAAAGCTATATACAATATACTGAAAAGACATGGTTTGAACATATTGAAATGTAAAATCAGAAATAGACAGTATCGAAGATTTGCAATGAAAAAACCAAATCAAATGGTACAGATGGACATTCTAGGAGCATTTTACGTAGAGAATTCTGCTCAAAAAAACTATTTTATCAGTTGTGAAGACGATTGTTCAAGAAAGGTAGTAAGTGAATGGTTGGATAGAAAAAGAAGTATAGATGTATTGCAAGTTCTTGAAGACTATATTGTAGAGAATGGTAAACCAGAAAAGGTAATGCATGATAATGGTAAACAGTTTACATCCAAGATGTTCAGACGTTTTCTACAACGTAATAACATTAAAGACAAATCTATACCTGCCAGATATCCGCAACTACAGGGTAAAATCGAGGCATATAACAAGATTGTTAAAAATGAGTTTCTAGCAGTTGAAAATATTCCCAATAGGGAAGAAGGAAAGAAAATGTATTCCATGTTTGTAAAAGCATATAATGATGAAAGAGAACATGGTGGTATCAACGGTCATACACCATCGGAAATGTTCCTTTCTAAAGGAAGATTAAATAATCATAGTAATAAAAAGATAATCAAGCAGATAAAAGAAAGTGTTACCCATGTTGGTAAGTGAATCTGTTACCTATCTATACAAGTACAACAACTACGTTTAAAACAAGTAGCATTCTTTCCTTTACATTAGTATCGTGTTCAGATCTGTATAGTTTTTCAAATCTTCTTTTTGATACTTTTGTAGCAGTCAATAAGATATATCATGTTAAAAGTACAAACTAATAGCTATTGCTATATAAAATGTATTACCTGATAGTAAAATAAAGTCAGTATACTTATGCTAATTGGTATAAATTACAATTTTATAGATGAGTTTTTTATATTTTTAGGATATTTATTTATATTTAACCTTTAACTTGCTTTGCTATAAAAATAAATTTAGTTAGTTCTTTCATCTTTTTTTATTTATATTTTTTTATTATTAGTTGGTGACTAGAAAATGTATTAATTATCTAACTTGTTCTACAAAATGCTAAAGTAGAATATTTATTAAATAAAAGAAGATAATGGAATAGGTAAAGATAATCGTATTTACGATAAAAAACAATTCATATTCTATATTTATAAGAATTTATACTTTTTTCTGTTAAATAGATTCATCAATTATAGACTTTAAAATTAACAAATAACAAAGATATTAAAATCTAAAAAAAAGATATTATGATAATTTACATGGATATTTATTAAAATCAGTAATTTTTTATTCTATAATATTATATAACCATGGATTGTAGAAATAACATTTAATAGTCTTCTATTTTTTGAATTAATGAAAAATATATATTTTATCTCTCTCTATCTATCCTTCGGACTCTAGATATATCAAGCAATGTTACTCTTAAATAATGACTAAATCAACAAAATCAACAAAAATTAGTGCAGCATTTTTAGCAACTGTACTAATTGCAGGAATAATTGCTGTAATCTCTCCATCAATATTGGCCGGAGCACAAGCCGAACCATATGGAATGGACGACAACAAGTACAAGAAATCATACGGCTATGACGACTATAAATCTAAATATGACCCCAAGCCAAAATATCCATCTTACCCACACGACGACTATAAATCTAAATATGACCCCAAGCCAAAATATCCATCTTACCCACACGACGACTATAAATCCAAAGATGTAATTGTAAAGAAAATCAAATGTACCAATTTCAACCTAAATGTCAATGGATTAAGCGTTAATGTAGGAAGTCCAGAAGATGATTCTATTGCTACAGCAGGAGCTGCATCTACTGAAGGAAACCAACCAGTGGCAGCAAGTTCCCTTGGAAATAGTGAAGGAAATCACTTTAAGAAATTTGACAAAGACTTTGTCTTCATATGTTTTAGCATTAACAACAACCAAGGCGCTGGTGGCGGCGGCGGAGGCGGAGACGGAAACGAAGTCAATGAATGTGAAAAATGTTTCGACCCACCATTTCTTACTGCCGAACAGAAAGCAGATGTCGTGGATACTTTAAAAGCTGGATTTACGATCAATTATCCAGGACAAATACCTGACGATGAAGTATTTAGTATACAGGAACTTTGTGAGTCATTTGACGAGTTTGCGGACAACTTTGGTACTATTCAATCAAATATAGTCGATCTTTTGACTGATGCTGGTGTGTCTGCAAGCCTCGCTAACGATATATCAAAATGTATAGCTGACGCCCTTGGTATATAACCTGGTACAGACACTTAAAATAGATCCTGAAGAATAATTCAGGATCGACTCTTATTTTATTTTGTTTTCAAAATATTAAAACAATTTCATAATAATTCTATAAAACAAAAATAATTAATATTTAGTTATTAGACAATAAAAAATCATAATTACAATTAAAAAATAAATCAAACTATTTAAAAAATATGGATGATAGGATCTGGAAACCAACATAGCTAAATATATTCCATATCTAATTATTGAATAAACAACTCCAAATATGTCAGATTAGTAGATCAACTATTACGTATCCTCAAGCATTGCAGGATTCCATAATACTTGCATAGAAAGAGAGAGAACAATCACATCTATATACAGTATGGCAACACATAGTACTAGTTACAATAAGACAGAGTATGAAGGTAAGAGTTACAGAATGTTTGCAGACTGGTTGGTTGAAGCATATTATCTAAGACTGTTTCTCCAATTGTCCAAGATTCCACATTACACAACATTACAGAAATTCACGGATAGAGAATCAACATCATGAAGCTTGGAAAGATAATCTCATCATTTATCCTCTTTACAGGTACAAGACATACATATTTGCTGGCATAGATGCAACTGGATTCAAAATAACATATGCATTAGAATATTATACGAATAGAGCCAAATTGAGAAGGAAGAAATATGCTAAATTATCTATATTGGTGCAGATGTTCTAAAACAGATAATCTGCAAGGTCAAGGTAAGGCGAGCTCTCCAAAAACAAGACATGACAATATGGATTTCAAACCTATTGTAACAAGAATAGCAAAAATAAAATCATTATCTATATAGTTGTTGCAGATAAAGCATATGACAGCGAAGATAACCATGTACTTGTAAGAGAGAAACTACATAGATTCAGTATCATTCCTCCAAGATATGAACAAGTACCAGTATAGAAAATCCGTGGTAAATATAGAAAGGAGATGAAACGTGGATACAACAAGATTCTATACAATCAAAGAAACAATAAGGATGAAACTATTGTATCTGTCATAAAAAGACTGTTTGTGGAACATATCACATCCAAATTTGTGAGAATGCAAAATAGAGAATTGACATTCAGGTGTATAGCACACAATACTCACAGAATGGTGAAGTTGGTTGTAATAGTAATGGTTTCTACACAGCTCATCAAGCTTCGAATCTCAAATAAAATATAAGATTGATGTAATGGTGTGAAAATACAAAAAATCACTGCAACATTTTTGGCTGTAGTACTGGTCACAGGTGCCATTACTTTAAGAACCTTTTTGTTAGTAGATAATGCTTTTGAATTAGGTGACAAAGGAGACAAAAAGAAACATGACAGTGATTATAAAAGAGGCCATGACAAAAAGACAGATACTATGATGTATATGATAACGAATAAAAAAAGACAGAAAATTCAAGAAACATGAATACATCGACAAAGAATATAGAGATCAAGATATAGGGACATAAAAATATTATAAATACAAACTAGAATATCCAGAATTCATTGGCGAAATGAGACATTTTGATAAGTATTAAATTTTTTAATTGTCATTTTTATTTGATTTAATTAAATTAATTAATGAAACTTATTCTATTTTTTTGTTGAATAGTTTTTATTAAATTAACTTCATTTTTATATATATTGAAATCTAAATTCTATTATAAAATTCTAGTAGTTTATAAATATAGTTATGTTTTTAGTTTCTAAAAATAAGAAAAATAATATTAAAAAGTAATATTCTATAAAAAAATAATGAATGATAAAGTATATAGTAATATAGTCATTTATCAATAAAGTTTCATTCTATATTCTTCTATGTTTAGAGTTAATCAAAAAAATATATTCTATCTCTCTCTATTTATCCTTCGGACTATAGATATACTTTGCGTTGTTAATTTTAGATAATGACTAAATCAACAAAAACAACAAAAATTAGTGCAGCATTTTTAGCAACTGTACTAGTCACAGGAATAATTGCTCTAGTATCTCCATCGTTTATGACAGGTGCACAAGCTGTCCCATACTCTGGAATGAATAACTACAAGAAATCATATGATAAAGATTACCGTAGCAGCTATGCCAAATGTACCAATTTCAATGTAAATATCAATGGTGTAGAGTTTAACATAAATGATTTGCCTCCAGGTATTCTTAGCAATTTAGAAACAGCAGCGGCAGACGAAGGACCAGAAACTAGTTCCTTTGGAAGTGGTGGTAGTGGAAGCAATGGACCAGATGGTTCTGATTCTGACAATGGCTTTGCCTTTATATGTTTTAGCATCAACAACAACCAAGGTGCTGGTGGCGGCGGAGGCGGCGGAGCCGAAGAACGAGAATGTGAAGACTGCTTTGAAGAATTACAAACAGCAAGTCCAACAGTTTTCGATGCTGTAATAGATGCACTTAGAGACGGTGTTACTATTGATGACTTTATATTTCCACCACAACCAGAAGGAGCATCAGATGAAGAAGTATTTCAAGCATTCTGTGAGCAGCTCAGAACATCTGGTGATGCGCCTTTGGAAGTAACAGTTGAGGAAATTGCAGGAGCTATCTTTGAACTAGTTGGAGAACCAACTGAAGATGAATTCGATGCTATTGTAGACTTCATTCTCTGTCTAGTTCAAGCTAATGTAATCGATATTAACTTGGACATAGATACATTAAGAACCACCTTAAGCGCAACCACATAGAAATATAACCTTCCTGAAAGAATAGAGCTGAAAATAAAAGCTCTAATTTTTATTTTTATTTTTAGTATCTAAATTGCATATGTGGATATGTTAACAGTTATGTAGTCATACTCATTACTCCTATTTGTAAAACATCAGTTATCATTCTACCATGTTTCTCATTGTAGTTACAAATCCAATCAAATACTGCTTTTCCAATATCAGATTCATTTCTAAATGTAGAATTGTTTATTGCCTGTCTCTGCATCCATAACCATCTTATTTCTATTAAATTTAGATGTGGTGATCGGGTAGGAAGAAATACAAGAACTATTCTTGGATAGTAGCGTGTAATTGTGTTTATTGTCTTTTTTGACCTATGTATGGATGCATTATCCAGAATAACGAATATTGTTTTGATCTTGGAATCATATCTGGAATCAACTCTTTTTATAAAATCTATAAACTGGTCACTAGTTTTATTTTTATAACAATGTGTAAACATTGTATCGTCAGTATGGTCATAGACACCAAATACATTCAGAATACCTTTTATCTTCTGTGCTTTTTCTATCTTGGCTTGTATCGAACACCATGATGGACCACCATATGTCTTTGCTGCTATTGATCCCTTTTCGTCTTGATAAAGTAATATTGAGTCAGGAGGTGTAGTATATCTTATCTGCTCAATCCTCTTTTTTTCAATTCATATTCAGGATCTCTACTCTTTCCCAGTACTGTCTTTGAATTTCTCCATTCTATTTTACTTTCATTTAGGATCTCTTTAATTCGGGTATGACTGATTCCATATTTTACTATCTTATTGTCTCTTGTAAGATAACCAGCAAGTGATCTCAGTGACCATGTAGAGAATTTTAATCCCAGATCCCTTGGATTTGTAGATGCTATTTTTACGATCTCTTTTCTTGCATTATTATCTATCTTTACCATAGGAGAATAGTCTATCTTTGTAAACAGACCTTCTATTCCATTATCATTGAATTTATGAATCCACTTTCTAATTGTTTTGTCGTACGTGTTGGTCATCTCTCTTATTTCTGGTACTGTGTACCCGTCATTAGCAAGAAGTATAGTTTTTATTCTATATTTTATTTCTGGATTTGTATCCAAAAGAGTATACAGTTTGTTTTTCTCTTTATCAGTAATTTCCCTGATGGGAGTATACCTTACCACATGACTGAATAATTATACACCAAGCTAAAGTTCTATCTATCAGAAATAATTGTCAAAAAGGTAAATGGTAGTTTACTATAATTGTCAATCTATGCATTTACATAACTGTTAACAAATGTCTATTAGTTAATTAATTAAATAATTTTATAAAATAAAAAGTAACAAAAATAGTTATACCAATTAGCATATGTTTTCTAATTATCAATTTTAGCAAGCAAATAGTTTCTCATATTCAGATTGAATCTTTTTGTCCTAAAATATGAGGATATTTTCTTTTTAAAATCTGTAAATGATGAATAATGTTGTAGGATTAGAAGATTGTTTTTGGCTATATGCCATATCTCTTCTAATACCATAAATTCTGGAGATGCAGTTGGAAGATATACTGGAATCAAACTATCTTTATTGTCAGCAAAATATTGTAGTACCTTCTTTGATCTGTAATGTTGTTTTGCCTTATCCAGGAACAGATAGCATTTTGGAAATTTTCTATGAATTTGTTTTAGGTAATCCAAAAAAGTATTCTCATCAAACCAGTCATCCTGTCTAAACAATTGTTTTCCTTCTAAACTGGTAGCACCAAATAAGACTGATTTCTGATGGGATCCGGTAATCCTTACAACTGGTCTTTCATCTTTGCTTATCCATACTTTCCGTACGAGTGAGTCATAGAAAAAGAATGACTCATCTGTAGATACTACTGTGAACCCTTCTTCTTCTTGGATAGTATCCAATAGTATCTTTCTTGCTCTTTTTTAAAACGCTCTTTTTCCTCCTTCGACGCTGTGTTTACATGTACTTTTCGTGGTACTTTCTGTTTGAATCCCCACTTGTGCATGAGTCTGTAAATGTGGGTATAATGGTATCTTGTACCTCCACTTTTTCTGATAATCAAATCTTCTACCTGTTTAGTAGTCCATCCTTGTTTGTTGGATGCTAATTCATTTTTTATCTCATGTATTTTCTCTTCTGGTATATCTGGATGTCTACCGCTTTTTGGTCTATTTTTTAATCCCTCTACTCCTTCTTGGGAAAATCTATCCAACCAGTATAATCCCCAGGGCCTACTTCTATGTAATTCATCAGCAGCATAAGCAGGAATTACATTTTCATATTTTACTTTTATTACAAGTAGCATTCTTTCCTTTACCTTGATATTAGTTTCCTTCTTGTATAATCTAATCAATTCATCTTTTGAATACTTCACATTATTTTGACATTAAACACAATAAGCAGGATTACAAATAGCTTTTACTCTTGATTGAATGTGATAATAATGAAATCTGATTAGAAAATATATGCTAATTGGTAT
>CAWIYT010000099.1:0-78957 GCA_963840085.1 uncultured Nitrososphaerales archaeon | reverse complement strand
TGCGTAATACTATAGTATTTTTATTTTGTAAAATGAAATAATCTGAAATTTTTTTATATTTATATAAAAAAAATCTTTTAGAAAAATAACAATAAAGATAATAATGATAGATATGTCAAATTTGTATTATTAGTAGACGAGTCCTGCTTCATTAGTAATTTCTGATACATTCTTATATTCTTTATCTGCAATTTTTTCTAATTTATCCATTAATGCTTTATCGGTAACATGAGTTTTTACAAAATTGATTACTTTGTCTTTATTAGCAGGAAAATCTAATTTCTTAAGTATTTGACCTAATGAGACAACTCTTTCATAATTTTCTACATTTACCTCTTTTCTTTGACCAGGAATTCCTCCATGTTCACTAATTACACCTGATGTTTTACCAATATTTTGAGCACCAGGAATTTGATCTGGTTTTTCTTTTCATTTGGTCTCATGATAAGATATATACATAAAGATCTTTATTGATTGAAGTAATATAAGATAGAATTCTTCTCAAAACAAAAATATACAATAAAAAAAGTAATAATTCCGTTCAATTTCTGAATTTAATAATATATAAATAAAATTATACCTAGATTTTAAAGAGAAGGAAATAATGAATTAACAATTTTCATAGATATAATAGAAATCATTTTAACAAAAAGACATAACAAAAAAATAATTGCAATATGAAGAAAAATAAATAAATAAATAAATAAATAAATAAATAAATAAATTAAATAGGAAATGGGTAGAACAAATTGTTATAAAGATTAATTTTCATTAAAATCTTTCTTTTATATGGTTTAAGTAATTGATAAAAAAAGAAGTTGAGTGCTCTTGTGTGTTATTGGTTGATATTTGGTGTTGTTCTTATAAAGAAAAAGAAGATATTAATTTCTTTGTAATGCTATAATATTACACAATAGAAATGTAATCCTTTTTATTTTATAATTGATAAATAACTATAAGATGATTGGTAAATGTGAAAGTTGTGGAGCTTCTGATGTAGAGGTTACAATCTCTAAAGAAAATGGAAAAGAAAAACAATTATGTAATCAATGCCGTCCACCAGACGGAGCCTATGGCTATTGATAAATATTAGTTAAACAAGTCATTTTTTGTAGATATTTCTAAAAATTTTTTTTATATTGTGTATATAAAATTGTGGAATAGTCTTGGTTGTTATATATATAAAGATGCTTTTAAATACAATTTAATAAATGTAGTTTCGTACCTAAAGAGAAAGAGAGAGAGAAAATTTATTTATATTTTGTTGTTTACATATTTCATAATGGCATTAGTGAACCTTCCAAATATTTTATATAATTATTTAAAAGTAGCTCGCAAAATAAAACAATTTAATAATCAGTTTAAGTTTATATTTCATAATAACAATATAAAAATAACAAATACTATTATTACAAAAATTTATAACAATCTAAAAATGTTATTTCTTAAATTTATTTTCTTAAATTTCAAAAAAAGGATAATGATTAACTGATGATAGAAGAACAATCGAATTCTGCTAATCTAATTGGATCATATGCATTTACCGTTGATAATAAGAAAATCGGAAAGGTAATTGCACTTGATAAGAAAAAGAACAAAAATCATTTAATAGTATTAAAAAAAGGTATCGTACACGATGAAGAGTTCCATATCCCTATTGATTCAATAACTGAAATTTTAGATAAAGAGTCCAAGATTATCATAAATTTAAATGAAGATGAAATAAAACATGGTTATGAGTTTTTAAATAAAGATAATCCTTCTTCAGATTTAATTAGTGGAAAATCAAATACCACGTTGTCTACTCCTTTTGAAAAGGAAAAAATAAAGTATCAATCTTTCTCTTATGATTTAGAAAATTCAAATAATAATAAAAATTCAAAAGTAGAAGTCGATGAATTTTTATGTGATATGTGTAAAGCTCATTTTAAAGATATTTCAGAACTAGAGTTACATAAAAAGAATAAACATTCTGGGCCGGTAGGAATATAAGAATAGAAAAGATCAAAAGATTTGGTGAACAATAAGAAAATATGACTAAATTTCATAACCTTTTTGTTGCATGTATATTTGAATGGTCAAAAAAAGCTGAAGAATGTAACGACAATATTGAATGCCTAGAAACTTGTAAAAAGGAGTTAATTGACAATCTTGATAAAATTTTTCCCTTTTCAAAGGACATTGAACTAGAAGCGGATAAAGTAAACTATGTCATTTCATCAATGTTTTTTTTATCTAACAGATTAGCAAAGGCAACTATAGGTTTGGCAGAATTAGATAAATCATTAGAGAATGCTAAGCAATTAGGAAATTTGAGCTTTGAGAAGAAAAAAGAAAATAACGAAGTTTATAATAACTTTGTCAATGAATTAAATGAAATATTGGAAAAGTATTTCTAATAATATGTGTATATAAAAAAATATAATATAATAACTAAGGAAATTGTAAAGTAAAAAATTTTATTATTATTTTATTATTAATTTTTTTGTTTAGATGCAAATTAACAAAGTAAATACCAAATATGCTAAATACTTTTATTTCTTTTTAATTTTATAATTATATGGTTTCTAAAAAACAATTATACTATTTCCATTACCTAGTTCTTGATTTAGAAAAATCCTCTTCGCAATATATTCCATTAGATATTCAAATTGAGAAATTAGAAAAATTGAGGCTTTGTGTAAATAAAATAATAAATTCATTAACTGTTGCTGATTCTTTAAATACAGATGTACAAATAAATAATAATAAAACAATATAAGATACATAAATCAAACAGGTGATGATTATTTTATTATTTTTGAAAAAGGAGAAGATACACTCAAATTTTCCATCGAAGTTCACAAGTATTTAAATGACCACAATAAGAAAATAAAAAACAAAAAAATATATTCGCAGGAAGAAATTGATTCAAAAACAATTGTAACAAATATAGGAATTGATTTTGCATTAAACATAATAAATAAGTTGTAGTAACAAAAATAAAAGAAGATAATTTTTGTTCAGAATTATAACTAATTGACGTATTTAATTGAATTTTTATTGAATGATAAACTTAAGTCTATTTATGCTTTGTTGCGCAACTATGATTTTCGTTAAATTTAATCAAAAATATGAATCCGTACTTCTATAGGCATTCCATTTTGTTGATTCGTTCCTGTTAAAATTTTACATCATATTATCGATTTTCATAGTTGCGCAACAAAGCAATTAATTGCCATAGCCTGAATTAGATATTACACTACGGAGTGGAGATCCAGACTATCATGACTATAGTTTGTTATTATGATAATGGTGATCAGTTAAAATGGGTTTTATATTAGACTAATATTTTTATACTTATATCTGAGAAAGGCTATAGTATGTTTTTATTTGTCAATATTCGAAATTCTCATTGTTAGGAAGAATATACTAGAATATTTATTTAGAACAATGTTAAAAGGAAGTTGGTAAGATTTTTATGACAATCCTAAAAGAAACGATAAATAAAAATAATAATAAAAATAAAAATACAATCAAAATATTGAAATGGGCTTTTAGTAGTTGTTGTACTTGCATAGATAGGTAACAGATTCACTTACCAACATGGGTAACACTTTTTATCTGCTTGACTGTGTTGTTATTATTACAACTATTTAATCTTCCTTTCATAAGAAACATTTCAGATGGTGTGTGACCATTTATACCACCATGTTCTCTATCTTCATTGTATGCTTTGACAAACATGGAATATCTTCTCTTTCCTTCTTCCATATTGGGTATTTTTTCTATTGCCAAAAATTCATTTTTTACTATCTTGTTGTATGCCTCAATTTTACCCTGTAGTTGTGGATATCTAGCAGGTATGGATTTATCTTTAATGTTATTTCGTTGTAGAAAATGTCTGAATATTTTAGATGTGAATTGTTTACCATTGTCATGCATTACTTTGTGAGGTTTTCCATTCTCTACAATGTAGTCTCCAGTACATCTAGTACATCTACACTCCTTTTTCTTTCAGACCAGTCACTTGCTGCTTTCCTTGAACAATCATCCTCACAACTGATAAAATAGTTCTTTTTATCTGAATTCTCAAGGTAAAATGGTCCTAAAATATCCATCTGTACCATTTGGTTTGGTTTTTTCATCTCAAACCTTTTCCATTTTCTTCTATTTCTGATCTTGCATTCCAGGATGTTCAAACCATGTCTTTTCAGTATCTTGTATATGATTTTGGTACTAAGTGATATCTCCTTTAGTCTCTTTAACCTGAATCTAATACGATTACATCCAAATCTTTTAGTTATACGTAAATCCAGTATTTCTTGTTCTATCTCTTTTGTTACTTTTCCTGGTTGTATATTGTGTGGTTTTCTACTTCTATCCCGTAAACCATCTATTCCATACTTTATGTACCTGTTCTTCCACTTGTGGTATGTCTTTGTAGATATCTGGTATCTAGCACAGATATCAGTTACTGTATCTCCACCAGTCCATTCTTTTTCATGAATTAAATTGAATTTTGTTTGTAATTCTATTTTTCATACACTCCCTAGCAGAACTAGAAAGTGTTACCCATGTCAGTAAATGAAATTGTAACCTATGTTGGTAAGTACAACAATTATACTATTGCAATTTTAAGTTTTATCAGGTGATAAATTATTTTAATAGGAGATATAAGGCAAAAGATATTTAGTTACGGTAAGGTCAATTATATCAGAAATAAGTATACCTCAGGTTAACAGTTATGTAGTCATACTCATTACTCCTATCTGTAAAATATCAGTTATCCTTCTCCCATGTTTCTCATTGTAGGTGCATGTCCAGTCAGATACTGCTTTTCCAATATCTGGTTCATTTTTAAAGGTAGAATTGTTTATAGCCTGTCTCTGCATCCATAACCATCTTACTTCTATAAGGTTTAGTTCTGGAGATCTTGTTGGCAAGAATACAAAGTTTATTCTGTGATGGTATTTCTGTATGGTCTCTCTTACTTTCTTGGATCTGTGTATTGATGCATTATCCAGTACAAGAAATATTTGCTTGACAGAGGAATCATATTTTCTGTCTACACGTTTGATGAAATCCAGAAACTGATCTCCAGTTTTATTTTTGTAGCAATGTGTATACATTTGGTCGTTAGTGTGGTCATAGACACCAAATACATTGAGAAAACCTTTTATCTTCTGTGTGCTTTTTCTATCTTCGTTTGTACTGAACACCATGACGGACCGCCATATGTCTTTGCTGTTGTTGGTCCTTTCTCATCTTGATATAGCAAGATAGAATCTGATGGTATGCTAAATCTTAATTCTTCAATCCTCTTTTTTTCAATTCGTATTCAGGATCTCTGGTCTTTCCAAGTACCGTCTTTGAATTCCTCCATTCTATTTTACTTTCATTTAGTATCTCCTTAATTCTGGTATGACTGATTCCATGTTTTACTATCTTTTTGTCTTCTTTGGTAAGATAACCTGCAAGTGATCTTAGTGACCATGTAGAGAATTTTAATCCCAGATCTCTTGGATTTGTAGATGCTATCTTTACAATTTCTTTTCTTGTATCATTGTCTATCTTTACCGTATGAGAATAATCTATTTTTGTAAATAGACCATCTATTTTCATCTCGTTGAATTTATGAATCCACTTTCTAATGGTCTTATCATATATGTTGGTCATCTCTCTTATTTCTGGTACTGTGTACCCGTTATTAGCAAGAAGTATAATTTTTATTCTATATTTTATTTCTAGATTTGTATCCAAAAGAGAATACAGTTTATTTTTCTCTTTATCTGTAATATCTCTGATGAGAGTATATACCTTACCACACGACTGAGTAATTATACACCAAGCTAAAGCTCTATCTATCAGAAATAATTGTCAAAAAGGTAAATGGCAGTTTACTATAATTGTCAATCTATGCATTTACATAACTCTTAACCCAAGTCACTTATTTCTTTTTTTGATTTTCTATATGTAATTATTATACATCTTTTTTTGTGATATATTTATCTAATCTTTTTTTCCATTTTTATTCTTATTTTATATGTTTCACAATTTATTACAGATTAAATTAAATAGAATATTTTTATACTTGCCCTTTTAGTAAATATTGATGCTATTATTTTATTTACATTTTTTATAGATTAAAAGATAGATATAGATAAAAATCTCATTTTAATTAGAAGCTAGAAATATAAATATCTCTATTATAGTTGTCTATAAATATATATAAATTGATATTATATGCTATAAAATGGAGAATATATTAAAAATAACTATTGTAACTTTTTTGGGGATATTAATATCAAATTTTTTTACAATAGAATTTGCTAATTCTCAAACGATATCGATGGAAGGAACATCTAACAATGATAAAATTACTGGTAGAGAAGGAAATGACAAAATTGAAGGAGGGGAAGGGAATGATATGTTAGATGGATGGTTCGGTGATGATGTATTAGAAGGAGATGAAGGTAATGACAAGATGAAAGGTGGTAAAGGAGATGATAAATTGTATGGCGATGAGGGTAATGATAATCTAAAAGGTTACTTAGGAAATGATACATTAATTGGCGGAGAAGGAGATGATAAATTAGAAGGCGGTAAAGGTGCAGATAAATTAGAAGGCGGTGAAGGTGCAGATAGTTTTATTTGTGATTCTGATGACGTAATAGTAGATTTTAATCATCAAGAGGGAGATTCAATAACAGGATCTTGCAGATACGACTATATTCCTAAAGAACTCTTTTGATAAATTTGAAAATACTCTACTAATACAATAAATAATAATCTATCTTTATTTATACAATAACTTATCTTTTATAAATTATGAAGTATTTTATCTTTATCAGTTATTATAACCATGTCTATCTATAATCTATCTAAAAATTCCTAAAAAGTAAATCCATTAATCTTAAAAGAAGCTGGCCAATTTAATTGTAATTGAAAAATTACAATACTTTTAACCAAGAAAATCATAATAACAATTGAAAATACAATAAGTTCCAAAAAAAATTTTTAACACTTTTGTACTTAATTTTATTTGATTTGATAAACTAATGAATTTTAATATTGTTTAAGATGATTATAAAGTACTATACCTATCTGTTAATAAAAAATACGAGATTATGATTAAGATAAAGAAAATAGTTAAAGTTTTGGAAAAAATAGAAAAAAAATTAGTAATTACTTAATAAATCAAATAAGTACTATATTTATAATTGTTATTTGTGTCTAATAATAAATTAAATTCTTTTAATTTTCTATATAAAATAGACATTAACATTAAATAAAATTAAAATAAATGATATTGTATGAGCGATTTCAATATATCTTCTACTACTAATCCTATTACTAATTTTCCATTTTTAGATATTCCTGCTTCACTAGTTGAAGAGATGCTATCAAAAACAACGCAAATAAGTAATGATCTAGTTAGTTCGTTTGATACAATCAAGAAAAAACGACATTATTTTCGTTCTCAATTAGATAGATCCGAGATTTTAGGAAAAGATACAGAAATTAAATCGCATAAAATCTTAACTTCTTGTGGTATAGATGGAGCTTTTGCAATTGAACGTCTATTAGGGACAGATCTCATAGCTATCGCCACTGTTGGAGTAGAAGGATTAATGTCTACATATCAAAAAGGAAAATGGGATTCTCCAAATCATAATGTCTTCATAAATCCAGAAAGACATGATCCTGAAAATATGATTGCAGCAAGAGGATTAATGATAGAAATGGAGCTAAACCTTGCAGCATCGGCACCATATGAGTTAATCTTTTTAGATGGATCTCTTACTACTGGACTTATTCATATGTATAAAGCTATAGATTTTATTGAAAAACGAAAAAGTGTTACAGCAAATCAAATACGAGATAATTATAAGAATTTCTTGCTATCTTATAATAAAATTTTAGAATCAAACGATAATAAAAGGCAGTGGATAGGAATTCCTAAATACACTTCAAGAAATGATATTGGAGATCTTTTTGAATGGCCTACAGATTATGATGATAGAGCTATTTTAACTTTAATTTTAAATGAAGGAGAATATACAATTCCCAAACCATTTGCATTACAAGAAAATTGGCATAAGAAACTTCCTAATATTGATAATGGTAAATATAATGATGAACTTGAAGATTTAATGGTAAAAGTTATTGAAAAGATTAAAGAATTACATGTTATATATTACAAACCTTACAAATGGTCACCAGCTATTAGAATTGAGATTTCATCTTCAGTAGCAAATGATAGTAATAGATTATATGCATTACTTCAATCAATCAAAAGCCAATGTTCTATTCCTTCTATTATGGAGCCTTATCCTCTTTATCTTGCCGACAGGATGGTTAAACATATTGCACCAGCTATTCCTGCATACAAACAGGTCTTGACAACAAGCATGACCGAATTTGAAAAAAATGATGAAAATATATCTGATATCATTTTTATTATGCATTCATACAGAACAGAAAGTGGAATGTGATAGATATGATTGCAAACAATATAAACAATAATGATACTAATAATATTAAAAATAAAGATGGATATTTGAATTGTGATATAAAATTAACTCAACTATTATCCGATACTGAACCAATTGGTACTATTGGTTCTCCGTCATCAACTAGTGAAATAAGTTTAAATATATTACAGAATGCTGTAACTAAAAAACTAATAGGAGAGCTTGTAATTTTTAGATATGTACAAGAATCTAAATCTCATTATTCTTTAGGACAAATTACAGAAATAGAACTCAAAAATGTACTTCTAGAAGATCCGACTATAAAGTCTGTTGCTAGACAAAGAGGCTTAGTGAATCCTATAAGTGGAATTCAAGATACCCATGTAGGAAAACTGTTATGTAGTGCAGTTTTTAGTAATAATAGAGATGAGAATTTCTTTGAAACCAGCTTATTAGGGACAGTGCCTGCTACAGGAACTTATATACATGTAACAAATGATAATATACTAAATTCATTACTCGAAAAACACTTAGATAAAATATTTTATCTAGGATATGTATACGGATCACAGACTAAATTACCTATGTGGTTTAAACATTTTGGAAATGAAATTGATGGTGCAGGAGAAGCATATCATTTAGGTATATTTGGTACAACCGGTTCTGGTAAGTCAACTTTAGCCAAGATGATTCTAATGGCATATTCCAAATATCCAGAAATGGGGCTTTTTGTATTTGATCCAGTAGGTGAATTTTCTAAAGATGTAATGTTTGATAATTCTATTAGATCTAGACCAAAAAATAATGACTTCAATTTAAATATTAAAGAAATACTAACCTCATTAGGAAAAAAATTTGAAATAGTCAATATACGAAACTTAATCTTAGATAGATGGGAATTATTTGAGGAAATCTTGTATGAATCTTCTTTTTTTCCAAATTTGTCTATTAAAGGAGAAAATAAGCGAGATGCAGTTAATGTCTTGATAAATGAAATAAAAAATAGATTACACATAAATCTTACTAATCTTGTTGAATTGGAATCATTTCAACAAATACTTAATATCTTGCGTAATCCTAATATTCAGCTATTAATATATTCTACTTCTGAACCAAGAGCAAGACTAAATACTATCCTTTCAGAAATAGATGAAAATTATTTATATGAAAGATTTTGGAAGCCTATTTGTCAATTATTTCATTATAGACCAGGTGCACAAACTGTAGATTCTCTACTAAAAAGATTTACCAACAATGAAAAACCTTTAGTTATAGTTGATCTATCTTTACAAAGTGCTCATCATCTAAAACTAGATTATTGGAACGAAACTATACAGGCATTAATTCTAAAAAGAATCTTATATGGTTTAATTAATTTAGGAGAAAAGAGTTGGCAACAAAATATTTCACTAAACACTTTAGTTGTCCTTGATGAAGCACATAGATTTGCAAGAAGGGAAAAATATGAAAATTCTGATCTTGAAAATTTAAGACTTACTCTCTTGGATGCAGTAAGAACAACTCGAAAATATGGATTAGGATGGATGTTTATTAGCACTTCACTTTCAAGTGTCCATAAAGATATTCTTCAACAATTAAGGATAATATTCTGTGGTTTTGGCTTATCTTTAGGAAGTGATTTGGCTACTCTAAAAGAATTAGTATCTGATCATAATGCACTTAAACTATATCAATCATTTACTGATCCAGCAAGTTCATTTAGTACTAAAACAAGGAAATATTCTTTTATGAGTCAAGGACCCGTGTCTCCTCTTTCTTTTGCAGGTACTCCACTTTTTCTAAATGTTTTTAATTCATCAGAGACATTTGTAAAAGAAAATAAATTAATTTCATATACAAAAAAGAGTATCTCTAATAGTTTAACTTATACTCAGGATGATTATGATTTTTAA
The DNA here is from genome assembly GCA_963840085.1 of uncultured Nitrososphaerales archaeon. Taxonomy (GTDB): domain Archaea; phylum Thermoproteota; class Nitrososphaeria; order Nitrososphaerales; family Nitrososphaeraceae; genus TH1177. The sequence continues at coordinate 68,588 of CAWIYT010000099.1, read as the reverse complement.
TTGTTATGCTGCTATTATTATTGTCATATAACTTAATTATTTCTTTCTCCATAACCAAATCCTACTAATATGAGAATAATTCACATTTCTGATACTCATCTTGGAAAGAGACCAAAAAGAACTAGGTCTTCCATTATTAATCAAGAGATTAAACCATTAGAGGATGATTTTTATAATTCTTGGAGGCGACTTGTAGATGAAATAATAAATCTTGATAAAAATGAAAAACCCGATATCATAATCCATAGCGGAGATTTTTTTGATACTCCATCAGGAACTGATCCTTCTCCACCACCAGAATTTGCAAGAAAAGTAGCCGCAGAGACGTTCAAAAAATTATATCAAAATAATATTCCCATTGTTATAATTGATGGAAATCATGGTCGTTATATGCAATATAGAATTTCACCATTAACTGAATACACCATTTTATTTAATAATGTTTATCTTTTTACTTATTTTGATATAAGAGATAGTATAAGAAATCAACAACCTTTATTCAAGGATTTTTCAAATCTAAATTTAAGAATTCATGCACATCCGTCGATAGAATCCAATGACTTACCACAATTATTATCAAAATATGAAGATTGGATCTCGATACAAAACAATAACATCCATCCTAATATGATAAATGTAGGTTTAGCTCATGGAATGATAGAAAATCATACATTGCATAGCAACTTTCTGATGGGAAAATATGATTATATTGGGCTTGGCGATAATCATAAAATGCAACAAGTCAATGATAATACATGGTATGCTGGATCAACAGAATTGTGGAGTTTTAGTGAAGAATCATATCAAAAGGGGTATTTAGTGGTAGATATTGATGATTCTTTTTCTAAATCTAAAATTAAAGTAATTCCGAAACTTTTACCACAACAGAGAAAAATAGTACAGGATGGTGTAGACGTTTTTTCAGATGATACTAATTTTATGGTTATTGATCGTATTAAAAGTATATTTGAGAAAAATGGACTTAATACACCTTATAATTATCAAACTGCTGCTAGAGTTAAAATCACTATAAGAGGTAATAGAAGTTATGGCTCATTTTTCAATATAAATGAAATCTCATCTTATCTAAATAGAATCACACTAAATAGCAATGAGTATAATATAGTAGAATTTATTCTAGAAACACCAAAATATTATGAAGATAGTATTATAAAACAAACTAAACAAGATAATACATTTATTGAATACTTAATAGAAGATCCAGAAAAAGAATTTAAAAAATATATTACATCAACTAGAAAAGATGATCTAAAAAGACATAATTTAGATTCAGATATACTTGGAAAACTTTTCTTCGAATCATTAAAGAACCAATAGTGATTTTATGAAAATTTTGAAAATAGAATCAAAAAATTTCAAACCATTTGATAATATCTCAATACCGTATGAGGGATATTTGGGGGATGGATTTTTTTTTATTAAAGGTAAAAATTCAATGGGTAAAACAAGTATAATAGAATCAATTCTATGGGGCCTTCTTGGCGAACATCTTATGGCGGAAAAAGACAGAAAATCCCTGATTAAAACAGGAGAATCTAAATGTGAAGTAGCTATTACATTTGAAATTGGTGATATTGTATATAGAGTAATAAGAACAATTGAAGTTACAAAAAAAAGGTCATTTCAGAATCCTCAAAATGATACAGTAAAATCTTCTGCATTGCTATTTAAGAAAGAGAGAAATGAAGATAAATTTATTCAACTTTGTAGAGGTCCAAATATTGTTAATCAAGAAATTGAATCACTTTTAGGGGTATATCCAGAAGTGATTGAAAAAACTGTATATATTAGACAAAAAGAAGTGGATAAACTTGCACTAGCAAATCCAAGTGAACTAAGAGAATTGATTAAGAAGTTATTCGGATTAAATGACTTTGATGAGCATATAAAGAAAAATTTAAAGAATCAAGTTAATAGTGTTAATGAAGAGATTAAAGATTTAAAAATACAAATTGGAAGCCTTTTAACAGAACAAAATGAACTGGAAAAGCAAAAACAAATTTTAAGGGAAAAAGAAGAAAAACTAGAATTAAAATTGGAAGAAATAAAAAATGATAAAGATAGTTTAATTAAATTTCCTCTTCAAGAGCAACTAGATGATATAAAAAAGTATAGCGAAAATATCGAGAAAGATAAAAAGGATTTAGAATATATTGAAAAAATGTATACTTATAAAAAAGAAAATTTATTAGTACAAGAAAATAGAATTAAAGATTTTCAAGATAAAATAATTCTATTAGATTCTAAAATTATAGAACTTTTAAAAGAACTACAAGAATATCCACCAAAAGATAGTATAAGAAAAGCTAGTGATATATTAAAAGGAATAGATAATGATGAAAAGCAAATAAAAAATTTGATATTAAAATCAAATGAAAAGTTAAATATAGATATTCACAATATATCAATAAATAATGTAGAAGAACTTAAAAAAGTTAAAGAAAAAAATCAAATTGAATTAGAAAAGACTGATAAAGAAAGAATATCAATATTAACAATATTAGAAGAACATAAAAAATTTCTTACTTCTAATCAACTATTATATGAAATTCAGACCAATAGTATTGACTATATACAAGATAGTGATACGTGCCCAGTATGTAGTAGTTTAATTAGTGATAAAGATAAATTGATATTTGATCTAAAACGAGAAAGAGAAAATATATCTAATAAAGAACATTCAGTAAAGAAAGAGATAAATCTATTGGAAAAAAAATTAAAGAAAATTGAAACAGAACTTGAAGAAAAAAAAGAAACAAGACGATTAATAGAAGTTATATATACTATCATAAATGGAATAATAGAAAAACAATTCAATTTTTATGATGAATTAAATTCTATTTCAGAAGTTTATAAGAAATACGATGAAGTAACCAATTTAAATACAAAGATAATAGATGATCTTATATCTACAATAACAAAAATAGAAAATCATATTTTTTCATCTAAAGAATTAATAAAAAATTTTCAAGATAGAATAGAATCCGAAAAAATTAAATTCAATCAAATGGAGAAGGAAATAAATAGATTAAATAAAGATAAAAATGAGATTTTTTGTAAATTTCAATCAAATAAATTAAGTCTACAAAAATATTGTGATAATTTAAAGATATCAAATATCAATAATTTATTGGAAATTTTTTATTGTAATAGTATTGATGAATTAATTTCAAAAAGGCTTAATATTTCAATAAGGATTGAAGAAAAAGCTAAAATTATTGAAAATATTCAAGGAGATATTTCTTTTTTAATCGAAGATATTCAACTAAGGAAAAAGAAAATAATTAATTTAAAAACTGCAGAAGAGAAACTTAAAGAAAATGAATATTTATTAAAACACCTTCTATTTTTATTAGGAGAAGTAGATGGATTTATTTCTACAGATATTGTTGAAGGAAAATTATCTGATATTTTAATGAAAAGTACAAATTTTTACTTAATACCTTTTACAGAAGGTAGATATGAAATTACTAATATATCCTCTACAATGAGAAAAATAAAAGATAGAATATCTCATGGTTTAACCTTGACTTTAGTAGACAATAAAGATAACATAACAAAAAATAAAGGACAACTAAGTGGTGGTGATGAATCAGCTCTTGGTCTTGCGCTACGGATTTCTATATCAAAGCTTATGTCAACAATCAGACCTTTCAAATATGTAGAAAAAAAAGTTCCTATGATAAATTTTATTATAATGGATGAACCTCTGACCAGTCTTGACGAATTCCGTAGAAATGTGATAATGAATATTTTGATGAAAGATCAAAGCTTTAAACAGATCTTTCTTATTTCTCATGCTGAGATAAATGAAGAAGAGAATAATTATCATTCTATAGTAATTAATGATGATGAAAATTCTAAAAGAATGGTAGAATATTTCCATTAAAATAAATCACTTTTCTTAAATGATATGTTCAAATTTGTTATTGTAAACATTTTTAATTTATTTTAAATAACCATTTATAGAAAAAGGTTTTACTTATTGAATATATGTGACGCAATAAAATATCTCAAAGAAATAGACCCTACAATGAACCAAGTCATTAACTATGTTGGAGCATATTCTATCAAAATAAGGCACAATCCTTTTCTTGCGTTAGTTGAGGCAATAATCTATCAACAATTAACAGGAAAAGCAGCACAATCAATTTATAAAAAATTTATTTCTTACTACAATAACAATGAATACGACCTTCAGCCTCAATATATTATTCTGACTGCTGATAATATAATGAAGTCTTTTGGTTTATCGAATAAAAAAATAGAATATATAAAGCTCTTATCAAGCGATATAATTAAAGGAAATATAAATTTAAAATCATTTGAAGAAAAAGAAGATGAGGAAATTATCAATGAATTGACAAAATTGAAAGGAATAGGCAGATGGACTGCAGAAATGTTTTTGATATTTTGCCTTGAAAGAAAAGACGTATTTCCTTTAAAAGATCTTGGAATAAAAAAAGCTATACAAAAATGGTATTTTACTCTTGAATATCCTCCTGAGGAAAAGTCTATTATAGAGCTTTCTAATATTTGGAAGCCATATAGAAGTATAGCTAGTTGGTATTTGTGGAAGTCTTTATCGAATTTTGATACAATATGATAATATATTACACATTATAAAAATGGATTTAGAAATTGGCTAAAGAAATATATCAATCTGTAATTATTAAAATACTATAAAAGAAAGAAGTTAATGTAATGAAAACTTCTAGATAAATTTTAATTTTTAAGATATACAATCGAGAACAAATAGAATTGATAATGCGTTTAATCAGATGTTGATGTAATTAGTATATCGATTTATTTCTTGAAAATTCTCTTAAATATATTAATGATTAATATATTATTATGACTTAAATATAAAGTGAAATTATACAAAAAATTAACAATAATTAATACTATTTTAGGAATAATAACGTCTATTGTAATTTTATTCATATACTTTTTTATAAATTCATTAATTGGTATACCCCTTTTAGGATTTTTTTTGGGCGGTACTATTTTACATGTTTTCATTTTACTTATTATTAGTTTAGCAGGAATAGTTTCCATATTCTATATAAAAAATACCAGATTATTGGGAATAGCTCTAATTATTTATGGAATATTAGTATTAGCTACTGCTACCTTTTTTGGAATACCTTTTGGAATACCTGGATTTATTTTATTTCTTATTGCTGGTCTACTAGCACTTAAAGAAAAACAAGTAATAAAAAAATAAAATGAAATCAATATGAAAAGGGATTTTTCTTTAAAATTCATCATATAAATTTAAAGTGTAAGAGACAAATATAATATACAGCTGTGTGTTGCCTGATCTACTATGGAAACCAAGGCATATAGTTATCAATAAACATTGAAATAACAGCAGTTATTAATTATCAAAAATTACTTGATGAAATTTACAAAATCTTCTATTATTTATTTTCTCCTTGTCTTTGTACCTATTTCAGTTGTTTTAGATTTAGTTCATTCTGATCATATTATTTTATTTAGTATTGCAGTAATTGCATTAGTACCACTTGCAAAACTCATAGGTGATTCAACAGAACATCTTTCTACACATTATGGATCTACTCTAGGATCTCTTTTAAATGTGACGTTTGGCAATGCAGCCGAAATAATAATTGCAGCAGTAGCTATTAATGCTGGTCTACTAGATCTCGTAAAAGCATCAATTACTGGTGCAATTCTTGGAAATATTATGCTTATTTTTGGTTTGAGTATAATTGCTGGAGGGATTCGTCAAAAAGAACAATTATTCAGTCGTGAAAATGCAGGACTTCAATCAACTATGATTTTCTTAGCTATAATTGGATTGGCAATTCCTACTGTCTTGTCAACTACTATACTAAAACCTGTTGATTTTGAAAATCAACTTAAAATACAATTTTTAAGTGATGCATTAGCAATTTTATTGTTATCCGTATATATAGCTGGAATTGTATTTACATTTTTTACTCATAAACACTTGTTTGTTTCTCCATACATGGAAGGAGATGATGATAATAATAATCACATTATTAGTAATAGTAAACATTGGAATAAGAAAAAGGCATTCTTTATACTAGCTATTAGTATGGTTGGAGTTGTAGCCGTAAGTGAAATTTTAGTTGGATCGGTAGAAGAAACTAGTAAGCAGTTTGGTTTTGGAGAATTATTTGTAGGAGCTATTATAATCGGAATAGTCGGTAATGCTGCAGAACATAGCAGTGCTATTATTCTTGCACGAAAAGGTAAAATTGATATATCTATCGGAATAGCAGCTGGTTCAGGAACACAAATTGCACTGTTTGTAGTACCGATTTTGGTGATATTTGGAATAATTTTAAATCAGCCATTTACATTAGAATTTACCATTTATGAATTAGTTACATTATTTCTTGCTGCTATTATTCTTAATCTAATTGCACATGATGGTAAAAGTAATTGGTTTGAGGGAATTATGCTCACTGCAGTGTATATTATTATTGCTATGGGATTCTATTTTATTGGATGAGAATTAAATTTAAATAAAAACAATTTTCTCTTCTATATTCAAAATTAATTCCAAAATTTTATTTCTTGCATTACTATTTTTTCTGTAGAATACGTATTTTTTATATAATTTTAAATGTTATGCGGAAATAAAATATTTATTTTAGTAGTTTTAACAGTTTTATAATAAAATATTATTATAAAGACGTATTTTCTTGAATTTCTCTGCTGAATATTAGAAAACTATCCTAATCCTAGCATGTCACATAGTGATTTAGGAAAGAATTTATAACATTGTGAAGCAAATTCATCTTGTTTAGGTAAAGGTTTTTGATCATATTGTTGTAATAGTGAAGATTCATCTTCTGAAACTCTAGGACCTAATACTATATCGACATCCTCTATTTGGTTATTCCTCAATATTTTTAATTTTACCGTATCTCCTACTTTTTTCTCTCTTTCTAGATAAGTTAGAATATCATCAATTTTTCTTACCTCTTTGTCATCTATTGCTATTATTATATCACCGTTAGAATCTATTATTTCTCCTCTTTGATTATATGTTATAGTTCCCTTTTGTAATTTGCCTGTTTGTGCAGCTGGACTACCAGGAGTAATATCAGTAATTAGAAAGCCTTTTGATTCTTTCAAACCAAAGATATTAGCCAATTGAGGAGTGATATCCATACCAACCACACCAAGATATGGATGAAGATATTTTCCTGATGATATAATTGATTGAACAACTTTCTTTACTGTATTAGATGGTACAGCAAAACCTATTCCTGCATAAACACCAGTATTGGAATATATTGCAGAATTGATTCCTATTACTTCACCTTTCAAATTTAATAATGGCCCACCAGAATTGCCAGGATTGATTGCAGCATCCGTTTGTATAACGTCAGGAATATTAAAAGTCGTAGCAAATTGAGGAAATGGAGAATTGCTACTATCAGATGATGGTAGCAGTCTTCCTAGACCACTAACTACACCTACTGTTAAAGATCCAGATAATCCAAAAGGATTACCAATAGCTACTACAGTATCTCCAACTCTGAGAGAAGAAGAATTACCCAAAGGAATTGGATTAAGATCTATAGCGATTGGATCTAAAAGTTTGAGAATAGCTATATCACTATAAGGATCATTACCAATTAATTCTGCCTGATATGAATTTCCATTTAAAAAAGTAACTAAGTAATTATTATTACCCTGGTTAAAAGCAACAACATGATTATTTGTTATTATATGACCCTCTTTATCATAAAGAAAACCAGAACCTAAACCTTGCTGTGTATTAGAATCAGGATCTATAACAGTTATTTGGACTACTGATTTAGATGTTTGTGAAAATAAATCCTGAATTTTTAACTCAGTAGTCTTATTTTGTTGTAATATGTTGTCAGATATTTGACCAACTGCATAATTTGCATTAATACCATTAGAAAATAGGAATGTCAATAATATAAAAAATGACAAATATAAAGTAACAGATAATCTTAACACTTTAATTATTAATAATAAAGGTAATATTAATTTAATTATATAATATTCTAGTATGTTAAATAGTTAAATATAATAACAAAATTTCTTATTATCAAATTGAAAAAATAATCTTATTTTACAATTTATTAATATTTTTGTTATTATTTTATTTATTTAAATTATATTATAGAAATAATTCAAAACTTGTAATACTATATAATCTATTTATAAAAAAATTTTTAATATTTACAATTTGATTTAATATGTAGACAAAAAATGGAATAAAACTATTGATATAGAAATTTTATAATAATTAATATAAAATAAATTTTTAAATAATTACAGATTTTACTCTTATATAATGAACATAAATTTAAGTTATAATATCATAATTTTATTTATCATAAGCATAACAATAAATAATTCTTCAGATGTGATAGCTAAAATATCTGATTTATATGTTAATCAAATACTCTTTAATGAAACTAATATGACTATGAACAATAAAACAGAAATTTCCAAAAACTCTAATAATTCAGAAACATGTGTAATGCCTGAATGTCCAAGTGGAAATGTATGTGTACAGGTATGCCCTGAATCTCTTCCTCCTGTTTAATAGGCCTCTATAAGATTAAAATAATCAAATTTTATTTTATATCTATGTATAAGAGAGGTTCATGATAACTATCTCTATCTCCAACAAAGTAACCGTGGCCATTACCATCACACAAATCTGAAAGATTCGTTCCTGAGTTCATGAGGTAATTTTTGACATCTTTTGGAGATGCTTCTGGATGTGAACTAATGTATAGTGCCGCGGCTCCTGCAACATGTGGTGCAGCCATACTTGTACCAGTTAATTTTGCATAAGAATTGGACTTAAAAGTAGAATATACATCTACACCAGGTGCCGCAATATCTACTACTTCACCAAAGTTACTAAAACTTGCTAGCATGTCATCTGCACCATAAGGAGTTGATGGTCCATTACCTCCGCATTTTCCATCAGTATCGGCTATTGCTGATACTGTTATTACCTCTGGATTATTCGCTGGAGTAAATGTTCTGGCATTCTTTGCTTCATTACCTGCCGCAACTACAATGGTAATACCAGCTTTTATAGTATTTTGTATTGCAATATCTAATGCTCCTGATTCACATTCACAACCTAGACTCAAAACGGCGACATCTACTTTATCGGCATATTGATTAATGTAATCCAATCCCTTTATAAGAGTAGATATCTCTCCCATTCCAGTGCTTTCAAGAACCTTAATAGCCCATAATCTTGCTCCTGGCGCAATACCTACAATACCAAAAGAATTATCTTTAGCAGCGGCGATTCCTGCAAGATGGGTACCGTGACCATGATCATCATCAGCACTAACTGTTCCAGGAATGAATGATTTTTCATGAAATACATTTAAATCGTCATGATCTAAATCTATTCCTGTATCTAAAATTGCTATATCTGCATTAACGAAATGAGAATGGGTATTTCCTAATCCTGATGCCAAACTTAAATCGCCATCTTTTACTCTATCTATACTCATAGGTATTATCTGCTGATTACTTGTTTGCTTTTTATTTATAAAAGCTGATACTTTTTTATCTTGTCCTATGTCACTCTACCAATGGATTATTTCCTAATTGTTCTAAAACTTTTTCATCAGGAATCTTTATTGCAAATCCTTTTACTACATTATCATAGACATATAGTAATTCTGTTCCAGTATCCTTTAATTCAGAATTATAAAATTCAAGTGGATCTATAGAGTTGTCTTCTTTACTATCTTCATGAAGATATACGATGAATTGATTAGGAATTATATTGTTACTTTCTAAAGGATGATTATCGAGATTTTGATAATTATAAAAATAGTAAAAAGGAATTTCTATGTCATCATCAACAAGATCATTTTCTGCATATGTATTTTCTAATATAGGAATGACTAAAAAGATTCCAAAAATAGTAATTATTACTAAAAAGATCTTTCTTCTAAAATTATTCTCAAGGTTCATTTTTTCAACTAACATAAAATAAAAATTTTAATTTATATTTATTAATACTTTTAAAAATTTTTATATATATCAATATAAAGTAAAATATAAAAATCCAATTTTTCTCTAATTTCTCTCTACTTTTAAAAATTATAATGATATTATTGAATAATATATTAAATTAATATAAGTTAAGTATCATATTCTTAGGCCAACAACCAAAACATCTTAGATACCGTCTTACATTACATAATAGATTATTTTCTGTTTCGTAGTTGTAATTGGCACATACATCTTTCTTGAGATTCCTGTTTACTTTTGTTTCTACTGGATTCAGGAATGGTGCACGTGTTGGTAGAAATAGTACAGTTAGCCAGTATGACTGTCTTTCTATAAACTGTTTTGTCTTTTTGCTTACATGAAATGATGCATTGTCTATTACAAGTATGAACCTCTTGATACTTCTCTTTAGTACATATCTCTTGATGCTGTTTAGATGGTTTATGAAATCATTACTGTTCTTCTTGTCTTGCTTGTATTGAATTTGATTCCATTTAGGGGATAGAGAAGTGTTATGAATACATTGACTTTATCGTTAGATCCTTTATGGAGTATCTTTTGCTGTTCCCCTCTTCTCATTGTATGTTCTGGTTATGTATGGTTGAAGATGTAACCACGTTTCATCTTCAAATCCCAGTAGAATTTTTTTTTAAAAGAGCAGAGGATACTTTCTTGTATCTGTCTATCCTGTTCTTCTTTTCCTCATAATCGATGCCTTTCTCCAGTTCAAGTTTGGGCCTTTTGCATACTATACCTAAATCATGAATTATTCTCCATCATGTTTGCATTGGACTGACATTCATTTCCAGTAATGTTGAGAGATATGTAGCTAAAAGCCTAATACTCCAGCAGGTATTTTTGAGATAGCCAAATGTATGGGGTGATTTGTTCAATACTATGTCTTTTACCATCTCTTTGTTTTTGTGAGTAGATATTACTGGCTTTCTACCTGCATTCATTCTCTTGTTTCTTATACCATCCAAACCGTGTTTTCTGTAATTGTTAATCCAGTCATACACATTACGGTAATTTACACCAAGGTTTTTGGCTATTGTTCTGTAAGGTACTCCTTCTTCATCTTTTGCTTTATAGCAGACGCTCTCTTCTGTATTCCTCTTTGTCACGAGTACTCTTCATGAATCTATTCAGTTCCTTTTTCTGAGTATCAGATAATTTCAGAATATAGGATTTGGGCACATGTATCAATCTAAACATTCAGAGCTAAAGTTCTTTCTATCAGAGTATGTTAAAAATACTAATGCATGTTGATGATATATGAGATACTTAACTTAGTTGGATCTAATAAATATTTGAAAAAATTAATATAAATTGAGATTTCAAAATTACTATAAAAAAATATATTCAATATCTACTTGGATAAAGATGATTTGTCCAAATAATATCTAAGAAGTAAAAAATCTAATATAAAACTCAAAGTAAGATTATAATAATACCTAAATAATAACTTTTAAAATAATTTAAACTAAATTCTTGTTATGATTTAAATAAGAAAGAATACTTAATTTTTTTATGGTAAATAGGGTATTGAATGTTCAAGATTTTTTCTTTTTTCCTGGAAAAACTGCACGATACGAAGGACATTTTCTTACATCATCATTTGATCCAATCCTTATAGAAATAACAAAAAAAATAAATGAATCTATATCTGAAATTCCTAAATATCAATTATTATTGAATGTTCAAAATTCAAAATCCTATGAAATTTCAGATTGTCGGATATATAGATTTGAAAATCAAAATTCTAATCATACAATGTGTTATTTTTTCAGTACTGATATTGAAGAAATCAATTAATAATTATTTATTAGTAAATAAATTATCTTGAATTTTGAGGTACTGACAAATATAAATTTAGGTAATACCTAAAGATCTGAAACAGTTTTTACAAGCATTTTTGACATAATTGGATACAAATCCATATGTCGGTTATTAAATCTGAATTCAATCTCCTTTAGATATAAATGAAAATATTGTCTAGGTACACCTCGATAAATATACAGCCATGTCTTGGCATAACTCCAGAATCCTTCTATTCCATTAATATGAGTATCTTCTCTTACATATTCCTTGTTACCATGAGAAATCGAGTTATGTTTTCCAATTAAACTCAATGTTGCATAAGCAGTATGATCATCTGTATAATATAGTGATCTTTTTCTTGTGTGCTGTTGTATCAGAGGAATCAATGTTTCATGTTTTCTGTCAGACACTGGAAATGTAATAACAATTCCATTCCTTTTGTAGATACCGAAAACTAGATTTTTGTGCTCAATAGAACCCCATCCACGCTTCCCTCCTTTATGATGACCTCCAAATAATGCCTCATCAATTTCTATTTCTCCAGATAGTTTCAGATTCTGTATTTCCAGTATAAGCGAATCATAGATTGCTTGCCTGAATATTCTAAATGTACGTTCAATTGTTGCTAAATTAATAGATATATACCATCGTATTCTGTAAGCAGGAACACCAAGTACAAATAGATATAACAAATGAGATATAATATCAAACGAGATTTTTAACCTTGCCAAATAGGTACATGTGAAATCACTAAAAACATACCTACACCGTTTACATGAATATCTCCTCCTTCTTTTCTCACATGATGATAAATGATTTATGTACCTGTAGTTACATCTAGGACATTTTCTTTTTCCACTCCATCTACCCTGCTGAAAATATAACCTACTTTTCTGACTGTTTGTAGCCAATTCTAATGGATTGATCTCACGCACAAACCACGCATAAGATAACAATCATTATTATGTACTTTTTGTTTCAAATGTTTAGGTATTACCTAATATTATAAAGATCTAATAAAATAATCCCTTATTTTTAGTGACATATTAAATATTATATTATACTAAATTTGATTATTTATATTTTAAAATATTATTAAATGATTTGTATAATTAGAAATAAGAAAAAATATATTATATATGAATTTGTCAAAGCTAAATAGTTATAGAATTAGAATAAGTTTCTTATTGTAAATATTTAATTTATATATTAGATCTTTTGCGTAATTAGGAAGGAATCAAAATATTCTGAAAATTAAATTAATTTTTATAAATTTTATAAATTCAATAACATTATTCTCTTTTATCTTAGATCAGATATGTAATATTTTACATGGTTACTAATTACGCAATAGATCTATTAATAATTGTTATAAAAACGGCTCTGTTAATTTAAGCAGCAAAAGCTATAGCTAAGAACATTCTATTTATTATATGAAAATTAGGTTGAAAGAAATAAAACATTCTCAATTATCATAATGTATTCTCTGTATCTGTATTTTCTTGGGTTGAGTTTAAGAAATACATCTAAAGCAATATACTCTTTAAAGATAAACAAAGAAGTTACGTATCTGTATGGAATTGGATTCAAAGATTTGGTTCATGCCAAATCTACAACAAAAGAAAAAGAGTATCTGCCTTTATCATAGACGAAACAGTTATTCAAATAGGTAACCAGCATTTCTGGCTATAGATATGTATTGAACCAATACACAGTTCTGCTCGGAATCTACATCTCAGAAGAGAGAAACATGTTTGTTGCTGAAAAATTCATTAGATCTCTTGTATCAAACTATGGAAAACATATTGTATACACAGATGGAGGTACATGGTATGATGAAGCATGTGAAGTAATTGGATTAAAACACTATCTACACTCGCCATTTCAGAAAAGTTTGATGGAAAGAGTCAACCAGTATTTCAAAGACAGAATAGAAAGTTTTGATGACTATTACCCATGTATGCAAAAAGAGGAATGTAATCTATTACATGTACATAACTGGATACAATTCTTTGTATCCATGTATAATGATACAATAACAAATAATAATAATGATTTTGAGTTAGAGGAGGTGAATATTATCTTAAATTAACAGAGCCAGAAAAACTAAATCTTATCATAATGATATTAAGAGGATTTAATATTCTTGTCATTTTTATAAAAAAACTAAATAATTATATTGCTTTTTTCTAACTTATAGTATCATCTATTACCTATAAACAGTATTAATAAAATTTTTAATATATTTCACTCTAATATTTAATTATTGCATCTTTTAATAACTTGTAAAGATATATTAATAATTATATTTCCAATATAATATTATTGCATTATTGGTTAGGATCCTTTTGTAGGGTAATTAATAATAGTAAATTATATTTTCCAATAAATGTTGTAGCTATATCTGATATACTAAAACTAGAAAAAGATTTAGGAAATAAAATACCTAATAAATCTTGGATGTTATATTTGCTAGAATTATTTAATATTCAAAATAGTCCAGTTGAATTGAACCTCATATGCCAATTCGATAATCAAAATTACTTTGAGGCAATTTTTTTAGGTATAAATAGATATAGATTTAAGAATGTATTGCCTGAAATTGATCATTCTTATCAACGTATAATTTATTTAGACAAAGAAAATAACCAAATAAATTTTATCTTGACAGATCAAACTATAAATAAATTAGAAATATTTAAGCTCAATATAAAAGATACAAATTTTGATTATAAAACATCAAATCAATTTACAGGAATAGAATGGTGGAATAAAATGGGCTCTTTTATTTATCCTATAAGGTATCAAACAGAGATTTCTCAACTTATGTTTGCCTTAGTAGATAAAAACCATCCAGAGTCAATTATATTTTTTCCTCATAATGTATTAATTCCCAATAAAGATGGTTGTATCAATGATTATCCTATTATATTTCAAAATGTTAGATCAAAAGATAACTGTATATGTTATACTATTAGTTATGGTTTATGTGATAATGGATTAAGTTATTCTTAAATCTTAATTTATTTAGATATCATAATAAAGATCATCATTCATTATGACTAAATAATCTTACTACATAAATTACTATTATATTTATTGTTCAATAAACATACATACATTTTTTTTGATTGATCAATATTTGAAATACCTTCAAAATATCTTTGATTTTATATATCTAAAATAGATGAGTATAATTGATTAAGGATGTTATCTAAAAAGATATTAAAAATTCATTCAATCCAAATAGCGATTATTTAAAAATGAGATTACACTAAAAAGTAAATTGCTTAATTTAGTTACTTATTCAAGTTAAATTACTTATTTCAAATATATATAATAAAACTATTATTATACTAAGAGCCTATCCCAAAAATAGATAGAAATATAGCTGCCTATTTTTATTCTCTTATATGTTTAACATTTGAATAAAAGTAAAAAGTATGTTAGAACAATTATACGCATTCCAGATGATCTTTGGAATGAAATTAAAAATATTTTACCAAATGAGAAACCAGAGAATACAATAGGTCGTCCCATTGTTCCATACAGAAAAGTATTTGATGGTATTATGTTTATCCTTAGAACTGGATGTCAGTGGAAAATGTTACCTAAAGAGTATGGTTCTGGTTCCACATGCCACAGAAGATTTCAGGAATGGAGAGAATCAGATATATTTGATAAATTATGGACAAGATTGCTACAAATATACGATTTAAAGAAAGGAATTAAGTGGAACTGGCAGTCTCTTGACAGCATATCTGTAAAATCACCTCTAGGGGGGAGATGACAGGACATAATCCTACTACTGACAGAAGGAGTAAATTAGGAACCAAAAGACATATTTTAACAGATAAAGAAGGCATTCCACTTTCTACTGTTATAACATCTGCAAATACTCTTATGATGTTACTACTGCAATTGAAACCGTTGACAGCATGGTTATCAAAAGACCATCTTCAAAATCAGCAACAAAATATAGAAACAACAACAACGACAACGACAAGAATAAGAATAAGAATAAGAAGAAAAATCAGAATCTATGCCTTGATAAAGCATATCATTCCAAAGATATAGAACAAGAAATTACCAAGAGAGGATACATTCCACACATACGACATAGAAAAGAGGAAGAAAAGAAACACAACAATAGACATCCCACAAGAAGATGGGTAGTAGAGAGAGAACAAATTCATGATGGCATAACAGATTCAGGAAATTATTTACAAGGTATGAAAAGAAGGATAAAAACTATCTTGGACTTGTCCAATTAGCAAACAGCATAATAATTTATAGGAAGATAATTTTGGGATAGGCTCTAAATCTTAACATTTTACTACAAAGAGTTTAAACTCAAATTAGGATTTTATTTAATTATAATAAATTAGAACTTGTATTTATTCCAGGGCTAAAATAAAAATAAATATACTTAGATTATAGCATTATTATATTAAAGAGTATTGGAACAAATAATTTTTAATGGATAACCTTAAAATATACTACTAAACGTTATTTTTCAAATTGAATTGTAAGCATAAAATCAGACATTGTTATATGAATAGGCTTATTAAAAATTTCATTAAAGATTTTTTCTAATATTTTTTTGTGATACAAAGACCAATTATATCCTAAATCATGTTTTAAAACATATATATGACGATCATTTTCTTGAAGGTGATTGAATTCTACAAAAGATCTTCTTATTCTAATCTCAAACCATGTTAAAAATGTATCCGGATCTGTTTTCATTTTCATAAAATAAGCTATATCTTGAACGACGTTTTTTCCAAAATTTGAAACCAAATCTAATATTTCTTCTTCATTCATCATATTAAATAGACTTGCTACAACGGGTTTAGCCATAGGTATCATGCCTACTTTGGGTGCATATAAATCCCATTCTATATATCTTGTTAAGATTTTATTAATTAAAGTATTTAGGGTTATATCGTGAAGTTCTGATTCATTTTGTAATGATTTTATAATGTCTTCATCTATTCTTAATGTAAAGGTACTTGTCTTTCTTTTATCTTGAACATTAGGTTCATCCATGTATTAATATTAAGATTTTATCAAATAAATTTTGTCTTAATTATTCACATGGCTAGATCAATACTTTCTATAGACTCTATTTATTCATAAAATTCAATTGAGATGATTCTACTATTATATTTTATATCTACAGGATTTTTATAATTCTCTTTTGAAATCAATTCAAAAATAGTTTTGTAATAAAGTGACCAATTTTCACCCATTCCATGTTTCATTATAAATGTATGTTTATTTTTTTCTATTGTATACATAATTTCAATAGATGAATTTTGCAGTCTAATCTTGAACCAATTCAAAAACAAAATCCAATCTATTTTTTTGTTCATAAACAATAATATATCTTCCAATTCATTCTTTCCAACATTAGTAGCTAATTCAATAATTTCTTGTTTACTTCTTTTTTCAAAAAGCTTCTCAACGAGTAACCTTGGAATAGGTATCATGCCTACTTTGGGTGCATATAAATCCCATTCTATATATCTTTTTAAGATTTTATTAATTAAATTACTTACACTTATTCGATCTTTTTCTCCTTCTTCTCTAATTTTCTCCAATATCTTGTTCTCTATTCGGAAAGTCATAGGTTTTGTTCTTTTAGAGTCAATGCTCATAATATGATTCGAATATACAATATCCCTTTTTAAAATTATTTGTTCTATTTCCTTAAACTTTTTTTCTCCAAGATTTCATAATCTTATATATTTTTTGATAGGACTTTATTGTATACTTTCCTGCTTTTATCATCTTATATGGTTTAATAAAAACTTTAAAAAACTTCATTGGGAATAAAAAAGGTATTAATAAAATCATAATAATATCAATCCAATTAATTCTTATAAATTTATTCCAATTTCCTGCAATTTTAAATTTAAAATAGAGATCAAAAACTAGAACAGCAAATAATATCCATGGAAGTAAATCAAAGTAAATTTTCATATGATATGGAATCTTTATTATCTGTTCTTTAAAGCTAAAATATTCATAATCAAAAGCTAAAACTCCAATTAAAATTAGAAATACTATCCCAATTACAATTAAATCAGCTATTTTTGAATAATTAAACAAAGAATTTGATGAATTATATGATGATGAATTCATGAGATGTTTATAGATGGTTGTATTTTAATAAGTTATTTCGTTGCAAATCTGGTAGATATTAAAAAATAAGTTACAAATACAATATTTATGTAAATTGGATTTATTTTTATATTTTTAGCTGCATTTGCTATAAATATCAATAGAGATGGCATTACTATAGCTGATATTAAAAAAGATAATTCTGTGGGTGGAGGAATATAAAAAGATATATTTTCACCTTTAGCTGATATGAGGAAGAAAATATTAATAGAAAAAAAGGTAATTGAAAGCCACAATACATTTAATCCTATAATTTGACCTATATTTGATTTCTTTTTATTTAATTGCTTAACTATTATCCATGACATAAGAATAGGAATAAAAGTAAGACATGAGAAGGACTAATAAAACTATCAAATCAAAAACTATTATACCATGGTAAATCAAATAGTCCTGTACATAATTGTATATTTGATAATATAGATATCTATTTGTAACCATTTAAAAATACAATAATTAGCCCAATAAGAAAAACAAAAAATAAATTGATAATATTATTTATAATTAAATGTGCAGTCTGAAAGAAACTATCAAATTGATGAAGATAATGATACATAATATCCCAATTTGCTCCTGTTATTCCAGAAAATAGCGGGTATTGTCAAAATTAAAAAAGTAGGTCCTCAACTTTATGTTTATCTTTTAACATTAACGAATGTTTGAATATTGACCATTTAGAGATATTTTGTTTTGAATTTATCTTGCTTAAAAATATTTAATCTATATTTTTTTAATATCTTTCTTTTTTTCAAACTTTATTAAACCCAAACTAGCATTATGTTATATAATGTCCTCTTTTGGGGTTGATACTCTCGGTGGGTTGACTGAAAAATTAAAACAATTAATTATTGATACTCAAAATCAGTATGAAACGCTTATTGATTCTACACAGCGTTATAAACAAGGTAAAATGAAAGATAAAGAATATTTCTCCAGTATTGGAAAATATCTAATTGCAAGCTCTGCAATGAATTTTCTTGCTATTAAAGTAATATTAGAAGTAAAATCAGCAATCGATAAAGGAAGTTCAATTAAGGCTCCTACTGGTGGTATTGCAGAACCTCACTCCAATATTAGTTCTCCAGGAGGTTTTGGAATCGGCGGATTTGTTGGTGGAGGAGGTTCAGTTGGTAGTATAGAAAATAGCCGTATTCAAGGTAGTGATAGTCAACAACAATTTTCTTCATCATTAATGGAACCATCTCTTAAACCTGTTGATATAGAAATAGAAAAACCATCTCACGGTATAACTAATTCATCCTATGTAGATTCCTTAAAAGATAATAAAATATTTAAAAATTGTATAGTTTGTGGAGTCTCAATTCCAACAAAAGCAAAATTTTGTAGTAAATGTGGTAATTCGCAATAATTAAAAACAAGTTATAACCTTTTATTTATATGAAAGTGTTTGACGGTAGGTCAGCAGCCGAAGAATATATGTCCACACATACTTTGACTTTTTCTACGCCTGAAATGACACTTAAAAAATTTGTTTTTTGGTTATCGGAAATTGTTGAACATAATGGCGAGGAAGTACCAAGAATCATACTTTTTCTACAAACAAAAAAAGAAGAAAATGAAAATCAAAACCAAGTAAATGAGACATCAACTAATAAATCTGTTAATTTTTCTAATTTTTTACCTGATATTGATGAAACTTTCAAACCTACAGGAGCAATAACTGATATGTTTAACAAAACAGAATCATCATCTTCTAAAAATTTAGACTATCCTACAAATTTAGAATTAAAATTTTGTATTGAATGCGGTAATAAACTTAGAGTTGATTCTAAATTTTGCATAAAATGTGGTACAAGACAATAATCTCAATTCTAAAATTTAACATGTATAAGAATAGTAAAGTTTAGTATTTATTCTCCTTATTCCTTTTCCATAAATTCTTTTATTAATAAAAAACATATATTAAAAATTAATTGAGAGAAAATAAAATTCAATGAATAGAATTAACATTTTTACAATTTTGATATATTTATATATTTTGAATTAAAAATAACGAATGTAAAACTATTGCATTATTATGACATTAATAATCTTCTTCAAATTCATCAAATGTATCTTCCTCTACTTCGTCCAAATCATCATCAAATTCTTCTCTTTCTTCTGCAGTTTTATAAGGCAAATCTGCTTCTCCTAAAACTCCACAAACAGGACATTTAAATTCTATAGTTTGTCCTTCCAAATCCAATAAAAATTCCTTGGAAAATATTTCATCACATTTTGAACAAACTAATGTAGCTTGAATGTTGTCTTGAGTAAATTTATGAGACTGGACCCTAAAGTTCGCTTCAGCCATTCTTCTTACCTATAGAAAATTTACTTCATTATAAGCCTTATCATTATAAAAATTATAATATAATTACAAATAAAAAAAGTTTTTTTTATTTTATTACATTCAAAATTTGAATTAATTAGATTATTTTATAAATTAATTATATTATTTTGTCTTGTATAAATTAAATTAAGAACATTTTCTCTTACTCCTTTTTCTTCAAATATTCCTCTATATGCTATAGTCATTATTGAACTATTATTTCTAACTCCTCTCATTTTCATACAAAGATGTTCTCCTTCAGCTATAACAATTACTCCACTAACTTCTCTTTTAGATATTTCATTTGCAATTTCAGTTGTTAATCGTTCTTGAACTTGCATTCTTCTTGAGTATTTCTCGACTAATCTAACTAATTTTGATAGTCCAAACACTTTGCCATTTGGAACATAAGCAATATGAATTCTTCCAAAGAAAGGAAGCATATGGTGTTCACACATACTATAAAATTGTATATCTCTAGCGATTATTGCATTAGTTTCTTCATTAAAACTAACATCTAATTCTGCATTCATTTTATATCCAGAGAAAATTTCTTCATACATCTCAGCAATACGTTTTGGTGTTTCTATTAATCCTTCTCTATCAGGATTCTCTCCTAATTCAACTAAAAGTTGTCTAATTAATCTCTCAATTTTATTTTTATTTATCGTTCCAGTTTTTTGTACTCTACTTTTTCTCATCTTTTAATTTATCTTGCTCCTATTATCTTATGCAACTGAGGAATTATACGAACTTCATTATATCTTGGATAAATAAGGTCATAAAACTGCAACAATCTATCCACAGTTGGTTCATTTATATTATTAGTTGGCTGTATTATAAATCCTGCTAACTCCTCAGATTTTATAGTATTAAAAATAACTTCTACCAATTCTTTAAATTCTTTAATGGCTGTAGAATTAGATACAACAATTTTTATAAAAGTAATTTTTTTATTCTCTATTGCAGTTTTTAAACATTCTATTTCATTGTTTAATAGATATCTATAATGCTTAATATCAACAGCCTGAGAATCCTTTGTTTTAAATTCTACCTTGCAAATATCAATATAAGGAATAATTTTATTGAATCTATCAACATCGTAACAAGAAGATTCAATATATGTTCTTAAACCTAATTCTTCCTTAATGAATTTTGCCAAATCCTTTACTGCTTCATATTGGATTAATGGCTCTCCACCTGTAAAATTAATTTTATATGTATTATTTTGCAATTGATCTTTTATCATTTTTTTTACTTCAGTAATTGAATAGGTGTTTCCACTATTCATCGCCAAAGCATAACTAGTATCACACCAATAACACTTTAAATGACAGCCTGCCATTCTAACAAACATTGTCTTAGTTCCAAATAGTATTCCTTCTCCTTCTATACTTGTAAATATTTCACTTAGTTGCATTTTTTTTTCATTGATTTGTTGCATATTCTGTTTTGTCATCTATGCTAACTTTTCTAAAAGCTCTTCTTCTATTTATACACGATTCACAAATTCCACAATGTATTTTTTTACCATCTTTTGTATCTATACCATTTGAATAGCAACTCCATGTTTCAAAAATTTTATCTCCTATTATTTCATAACCTATTCTTATTAGCTCTGATTTATCTAATCCATCTATAGCCGGCGACCATACATTAATCTTTTTTCTCAAACCTAATCTTATTCCATCAATATCTCCAAGATTCAAAGTTTTACTTAGTAATTTTGTAAATTCTGGTCTACAATCCGGATAATTATTATCACCAGTATGTGCTCCATATGCAATTATTTTTGCTCCTATATTCATTGCCCAAGCTGTAGCTATAGTAATGAAAATTGCATTTCTTATTGGAGCTACTATATTATACTCAAATTTTTTAGGAATTTTTTGTTTATTATCGGTAAGAACATTAGTTTCTCCATAAATGTCTTTCATAAATGATATATCTACTATTTTGTGTTGTTTTGAATCTAAATATTTAGCAAATTTCTTTGCATATTCAATCTCTAAATTTGATCTTCTGACCATAACTAAAAGTAATGATATATAAGATTGAAATTTCTGTTTTTTCAAATAAGCTGAAGTACAGAGAGAGTCAATTCCCCCACTAACAATACATACTGCAGCAGAAAATGAACTTTCTAATTTACTTTTTTTTGGTATAAATTTCATCATCAAGGTAATCCTTTATATTTAAAAAGATAGAATTTCTTTCTAGTTGCTATTATTTTTTTAATTTAATATCAGATCCAATTTTACATAATTGTGCAAGAAATGCAGTTAATTGAATCTCAGAATGTGCACCAACAGAAAGCCTATAATCATATTCTGCCATTATTGACATAACTTCATCAATATTTTTTATATCCATATCTTTAATTTCATAATAAGTATATTTGAAAAAGTCAGTATCAGATAAGCCATAAACATATAATAATTCCAAAAGTTTTATTACGGGCATCATTAAATTTACCTAGTAGTGCTAATCTAATTATTTCTCCTACTTTTGCTTTACCCGAAAGTCCCATTGCAGATGTTACATTTTTAATTGAAACTTGTCCATATCCTGATGCTGTTTGAAGAATATTTATTGAATGTCTCAAATCTCCTTCGGTATACCTATAAATCTTTGATAATGCTTCGTCCTGAAAATCTATATTTTCTTGTTTACAAATCATTCTTAAATATTCTAATACGTCTTCTTCTTCAAGTCTAGTAAAGTGAAATATTGCACATCTACTTTGGATTGGCTCAATTATCTGAGAAAGATAATTACATATAATAATAAAACGAGTAGTCTTAGAACTGTCTTCAATTATTCTTCTTAAAGCAGTTTGTGCCTCTGATGTCATTTCATCAGCTTCGTCAAGTATTATTATTCTATATGGTTTCTCATCTTTATTACTATATTCTCCTTTTTCATTGGTTCCACTTGGAAGTTTAATTACAGCTGCAAATTCTTTTACTCTTTCACGAACCATCTTTATTCCTCTTTCATCAGATGCATTAAGTTCAAGAGTATCTCTTTTCCATCCTTCTCCTAATAATTCCATTGATAAACATAATGCTGTAGTAGTCTTACCCACACCGGCAGGCCCAGCAAATAATAAATGTGGTATTTCATTAGGCTTTTTAACTAAATTTTTAAGTGAAATTATGATATCTTTTTGGTTAACTATTTCTTCAATTCTTTTAGGTCGATATTTTTCTACCCACATTAAACTGGAAAGTTTTGTATTTATAGTGTTTTGGATCATTTTAACTTGAGTATCTAAATTTGCATAGTTAATATCTTCTTTTCTTTATCTAATCTTATTGAAGATAATAAAATAATAGTAATATAAAAATGATATTATTATACTAATTACTCAAATTTAATTTGTTAATAAGAATTATTAGTCTTGAATGAAATAATATCATAAAATAGATTGGACCAGGTTATAATAGCTCATAATAGTGATAATTTTGATCGCTACGATCATTTTAAAAAACAAATGGATTTTGTTCAAAAATTTTATAATATTAAATACTTAATGGAAGAAATACGGATCACCTTCAAAAAAAATTTCTCTATCCATATTGATGGTCTGGCTCTTGAAGCAAAAGAAGGAGATATAAGTTCAATTCCTAGATGGTTAGCACAAATTTTGGAGGAAAATAATTCTATAGAAATTCAAGATATGGATGTTCTAATTTATATTTCACGATCGTTAAATCGAGAAAGAATATCAAAACCTCATGATCTTTCCGGCATTGATTTAGACTTTTACATTCGTGTTAATGATTTTATCAAAAGATTAAAAGATAAAGAAAAAGAATCTATTCTAGTTTCTCTTAATTCATTTGTAACTTCTCGAATAGAAAAAATTGTTAAATTAGCAGCTGCGTCTTCGCTATCTGTTGATTTAGAAAAGAAACTTTCAGCCGAAGAAAAAGAACTTTACAATTTTATTCATAAATCTTCTTCAGAATTTAAACAAAGGGCAGTAAATAAGTCTTGAGTGAACTTCAAAAAACTGAATCTGCATTGGTTAATGATTTAGAAGAATTTTTACGTGCTTTCAAAGATCGAACTGGGAATTACAAATATTTTGATAGAATTAATAATTTGATGGCAGCCAATACTACGTCGCTTGTTATTGATTATATAGATTTTGATACTTTTAAGCCAGAGTTGGCAAAATTAATTACTAATGAACCTGATGAAATGTTTGATGCATTTAATAAAGCTATATTTAATGTTCTCTATGAAATCCATCCAGATTATGCAAATGAGATTCAAAATAATATAAAGGTCAGAATAGGAAATTATACGGTACAAAAAAGTTTACGTGAAATAAATGCTGAAGTGATCAATAAACTTGTTGGAGTTTCGGGAATGGTTGTTAGATCATCTGAAGTAAAACCATTAGCCAAAAAAATTGGTTATAGGTGTCTTAATTGTGGTGAAATAACAGAAGCTCAATTACGAGGATTAGTATTAAAAAAACCTCTAAAATGTGGTAAATGTTCTGAAAAAGAACTAGAAATGGATCCAGATACCAGCATTTTCATTGATTTTCAAATGGTAAGATTGCAAGAACTTCCAGAAGATCTTCCTGCTGGTCACTTACCACATTATTTAGAGGTAACTGTTATAGGAGATCTTGTAGATCAATGCAGACCAGGTGATAGAATCTTATTAACTGGAATTGTAAGAATAGAACAAGAACAATTATCACCACAAATTAAAACAAGTCTATTTAGATTACGAATGGAAGGAAATAATATTGAATACCTAGGTGGAAGGACAGCGGATAAAGATAATAGAACAATAGAACATTTGGAAATAAATAGTGAAGATGAAAAACATATTTTTGCATTAGCACGTAAAAATGATGCATATGATATACTAATTTCATCTTATGCTCCTCATGTATATGGACATGAGGTGATTAAAGAAGTAATTTTATTATTAATAGTAGGATCAGTAACAAAAAGATTAGAAGATGGCTCTGCTAGGAGAGGTGATATCAATGTTCTTTTAGTGGGTGACCCTGGAACTGCAAAATCAGAAATGTTGAAATTTGCAGCCAAAATTGCTCCAAGAGGATTATATACATCTGGAAGAGGTTCTACTGCTGCAGGTTTAACTGCAGCAGTAATAAGAGATAAATCTGGTATTATGATGTTGGAAGCAGGTGCAGTAGTACTAGGAGACCAAGGTTTAGTTTGTATAGATGAATTTGACAAAATAAAACCAGAAGATCGTTCAGCTTTACATGAGGTTATGGAGCAGCAAACCTGTTCTGTGGCAAAAGGAGGGATAGTTGCTACATTGAATGCAAGAACTTCTATATTAGCAGCTGCAAATCCCTTATATGGCAAATATGACCCCTTTAAAAATATTACAGAAAATGTTAACTTACCAATACCATTATTAACAAGATTTGATATTATTTATGTAATTAGAGATATACCAGAAAAGGAAAAAGATCATCGTGTTGCTAGTCACATATTAGAATTACATCGAGAATCAGAAAGTACTAGTCAATATCTTATTGATATTGACCTCTTTAGTAAATACCTTGCTTATTCAAAAACTATGGAACCAAAATTAACTGTTGAAGCCATAGATAAAATAAGAGATTATTATATGAAAATGAGAAATGTAGAATCAGATGGTATGATCACTGTTACACCAAGGCAACTTGAAGGATTAGTAAGATTAGCAACCGCTCGCTCAAAATTATTATTAAAAGATTATGTAGATTCGGGTGATGCAGAACGTGCAATATATCTAATTCAAACTATGCTAGAAACGGCGGGAGTAGATGTTAATACTGGAAGAGTAGATCTTGGAGTTTTACACGGTAAACCTCAAAGTGAAATATCAAAATTAAAATTATTCATGGAAGTTTTTAATGCTTTATCCGGACAAGATAAAAGTGATGTAGAAGAAAAAAACTTCATCAATGAACTCATTCAAACTGGAAGGTTTTCAGAAGATGATGCCAAAAACTTTCTAAATAAAGCTATGCAAAATGGACAAATATATGAACGACGTTCAGGCTTTTATGCAAAGGCATAGATAATATATTATTTATTTGTATATGTCAATATAAATAAAATTATAGATTATTTAGTTCAATAGTAATAATATAATTATTTATCATAGTTATAATCAATATTTAAGTATAACAAAAAGGATAATATTGCAATTACAAAATACCATACAGATATAGTTTAATTAAATAAAAAGATACTTAGTCTATTCTAAAAATTAGTGTAGTATTGAGAATTTAATTAACTAAATTTTATTATTAAAAATAATTATAGGAAAATGCTATATCTAATTTGGAAAAAGTTATTTTCATATAATATTAAAAATAATATAGAAATTATAACTATTTAAGCAAAGCTTTGTGGGACATAAAAGTTATTTTCATATAACTCATTAATTTGTTTAAGTTCTTCTTCCTTTAGATATGTACCATCTGACATTTCTGAAAATATTTCTAATTCTTCAATACTTAATATAGTAGGTATTACTACAGATATAGGTTTCTGAGACAAAATAAATTTAATCGCTAATTGTGGAATTGTCCAATCTTTATTTTCTGCAATTGATTTCATATTCTCTATTTTTTTTAATGCTTCTATTATCCATTCTTTTTTTCTATAACTCCTATGATCATTTTGATTTAAAATCGTTTTCTCTGTTATTTTGCCTGTTAGTAATCCTGAAGCATCAGGAACTCTAACCATTATACCTACATCATATGCATTTTCATTCCCTATGGAATGAGTTGAATTTTCAATTATAGTATTCAAAAAAGATCGTCCTGGGTCTTGTTCTAAAATATTATAAACCGTTTGTAGGCATGTTATATTTCTATTTTTTATTGCATACAGTCCTTCTTCTTTCCATCCTATAGCTGGTCCTAATGCTATTCCATGACTTTTAATAACTCCTTTATCAACAAGGCTATCTAAAGTATAAAATAAATTGTTATTTTTAATTGCATCCATTTTTGGATTATGTAAGCTATAAACATCTATGTAATCTGTTTGTAATCTTTCCATACTTTTATCAAGTGCAAATTGCAAGAATTCTGGATCATGTTTTTGAGGAATTTCATTATGTCCTATTTGTTCTTGGTTATACATATCATATCCCCATTTGGTAGAATAAACTATTTCATTTCTCATATCTTTAAATACTTGACCAATTATCCTTTCACTTTTACCTTTACCATACATATCAGCACTTTCAAAGAAGTTAATCCCCAAATCATATGCTTTTTTTAACATCTTTATTGCTTCATCATCCTCTATCTTTTTTCCCCACCAGTCTAATCCTATAGTCCATGCACCAAATCCAATTTCACTGACTTTTATTCCGCTTCTACCTAATTTTCTATATTTCATTTTCCAATTACCTTCCTAATCTTATTAACAGACTCATAAAATATATCATCATTTAGTACAGGGTCTATTAGAGCTTTTTCGTTTTTTAATATCTCTTTGTGAGAATTCTGAATATCTACATCTTTTTCAATATCTATCCATGATTTACATCCTGACCACTTATCATTAATATCAAAAATTAACGGTTTTTTTATTTTATATATTCGTAATAATAAAATACTCATTGGTTTACTTGGATTGTAATTCATCCTCATCATTACATATTCATCACTCCATATGTGATAATCTCTTAACTCGGAAAGTATTACTTTATCTGAAATCTCTACAACATCTTCTACTTTTGCGAACAATTTAATAATGTTAGTATTGTCTATGTTAAAATTTTTGTTATCTTTATCTATTTCTTTTCTGGTATATTTATTTTGTTCTTCTAATATTTCCTTTAATTTTTCTTTGTATTCTGCTTTAATTGATTCCATAGATTGGTGTTCAAATGTAGGATAAAGTAAAAAATCATTATGTTTAACCTCAAATCCTTTTCTATATTCCATAATGCCTCCCTTACGAAGCAATAATATCTGTCTACCATCTTCCAGAGCCTTACAAATAATAGCCCATTCTTTAAGTGCAAACATCACTATCTTAATTCAACCTAAACTTTTTATAACTTGTTCTATATTTTTATGTACACAAACAATCATGGGAGTATCTTTAACAACATACCTACTAACCTTAGTTTCGCGTAATTGTATAATTAAGTTTTGAAAATCATTAAGGTCATCTGTTTCAAAAGCTAACATGAAATCTTGATCATGAATTCCAAAGGAATATGATGTATTTAATCGAATATTTGGAAACTTTCTTCCAACTTCTATATGTTCTTCCATCATTTTTTTCCTTTTTTCAAAAGGGAGAAGATACCATTCTCTTGATTTTATAAATGGATATACTATATTATATTTAAGTGGATTTTGATTAGCCATAAAACCAGCTTTGGCTTGATTAGAATAAATAGATTTTCTTGAGCTTGATAGATAGACTTGAGAAGGTTCAACATACTTCCCTAATACAGTAAAATAAATCTTTGATGTTAAAATTTGCATTTTTTCAACAGAATCTGCTATAATCCATAACATAAAATCTGCATCACTTCTTAGACCTATTGTTGAATATGGAATAACTTTCATTTTGGTATTTGCGACTTCTAACAAACTTTCAAATTCTTTAGCTGCCTCTTCTTTTCCTATTTCATTTAACCATCTCCATTTTGGATCTACTTTAAAAAAGGAGAAATTTAGAAAAAGCTGTTCTTCTTTTTTTATACTTTCTGTTTTTATATCATTTTCTAATGTTATAATTTGTTTTTCTCTAGAATTATCATTATTGTTATTGGATGATTCTGATGAATTATTTTTTTCATTGTTATTAAACGACATTGAATATATAAAAGAAGAATTAGCCGTATTATATATCTAAAATTAAATAATATATCGAAATTTTATTCTTCTAAACCTAGCCATCCATAGCCTTTAGATTCTAATTCTTCTGATAATTGTTTTCCACCAGATTTAATAATTTTTCCTTTTGCCATTACATGAACTTTATCAAGCCTTGTAAGATAGCGTAAAATTCTAGCATAATGTGTAATTACAACAACACCAGCTCCTGTAGCAATTAATGTATTTATTGCATCGGCAACTGCTTTTACTGAATCAATATCTAAACCAGAGTCTGGTTCGTCTAATATAGCTATATTTGGCTTTAATACCAACATTTGCATAACTTCTGATCTTTTCTTTTCTCCTCCAGAGAATCCTTCATTTAGATATCTTCCAAGAAAAGAAGGATCTAAGCCAACATTATTAAGATTTTTTTTAACATATTCATGAAATTCTTTAACAGTAAGAAAAACTTCTCTATCCTTTTGATCTTCCAATAATGATTTGTTTAAAGTGTTATAAGCATTTCTTAAAAAATGACTATAACCTACACCTGAAATTTCAATAGGATATTGAAATCCCAAAAATATTCCTTGCTTTGCCCTTTCGTCAGTAGATAATTTCAAAATGCTTTTTCCTTTAACAATAATATCTCCAGAAGTAATAGAATATTTTGGATGTCCTAAAAGTACATTTGCAAAAGTACTTTTTCCAGATCCATTTACACCCATTATAGCATGTACTTCATTTTTATCAATTTCTAAATTAAAACCATTTAGTATCTTCTTTCCATCGATACTTACATTAAGATCTTTAACCTCTAAAAAAACCATAATATAATATTTTTCTTAATTACATATAAGCATATCATTATTTGAGAATTACATCAAATACTAAAAATGTATCTAATCTTCAAAATCTACAGATATCCTATAATATAAAAAAAAATAAAGTAACTGGTCTTTTTATCATTTATCCAACCTTTAACGTTCCTGTCATGTAGGGATGAACTGTACAATAGTATGGATATTCACCTGCATCAATTTCTTCTGTTTGTAAAATTGCTGCTTCTCCTCCCATAATCAAACTAGTATCAAATATTTTTGCTGAATTTTGATCATTGGGGCCCTCACCATTTGTAACTGTATGAGGGACAGTATCAACATTTTCAACTTTTATTATATTGCCTTTTTTAACTGAAAGTTCTTTTGGATCATAGTTTGGACTACCTTGAACTGCAGCTCCTTCAAGAATCTTTAGTGTTACATCAGCTTTAACAGTTGCAGGGTTTATCTTTTCTGTCGTTGTATTTAGCTTGTGCTGTCGGTGGAGGCAAGTCTTGCCTATAGATTGATTTTGTATCTCCTGGTGTAGGGGGAAGAGTAGAAAATAAAGTATATGAAATTACTCCTACAATCGCACCCATTCCTAATATTCCTAAGAAAATAATCTTTTCATTAAGTCCCATTTAACTGATTATGAATTCGAATTAGATCTTAATTAATTTTTTTAAAATAAAAGATAATCAAGTTTGATCATTACTTTTATACAAATTAAGATTGTAATATCTTCTATTAATTGAAAATGAACATAATATGCTATGATAAATTTCAGGTATTATTACAAGTTTTTCATTAATAATATACTTTAGTTAATTAACACAATTATTATTATCGTATGTATAATAATAAAAATAATTAAAGAAATGCCTAATGATACAAAATGTTCTATTTGCAACAATCAAATTTTTATTTTTAGATATAGAGCAATGAGACAATGGAATATCCAAGGATACTTGTGTAGTGATTGTTATTCAAAAAAGCTAATAGAACACTATATTCCTGCATATATTCCTATAAAAGAAGATAGCAGCTACAATAAAAACCCTAAATAATAAATATACTTCACTAATATCGAATCATCGTATTGAATTATATTTCAGAATTTGCAATGATGATTCTTCAATGTAATTAATTTATTACTTAAACTATTAATATCAATCACTCTGACATATTGTTACGGTCGGTAGATTTTTAAGAGTGCATTGGACAAAAATCTTGAATTACTATTGAATTTATCTATAAATATTTTAGAAAAAACAGATGAAAAAATAATACTAAAATTTAATAATGTTCCAAGACAATATTTGAATGCTATAAGAAGGATCGCAATAAGCGAAGTTCCAACATTAGCAATTGATGATATAGTTATTCTAGAGAATTCATCGGTTATGCATGATGAGGCAATAGCTCATAGATTGGGATTAATTCCTTTAAGAACCGAATTAAATAGATTTGTCTTTTCAAATCAATGTGATTGTAATAATACCTTGGGTTGTTCTAAATGTCGCGTATTGTTGATTTTAGATGCTGAATCTTCAGAAAAAACACGGCTTGTGATGTCTGGTGATTTGGTATCTGAAGATGAATATGTGAAACCAGTAAGTAAAAATATACCAATCATTACTCTTGCTCCTGGACAAAAATTAAAATTCGAAGCTTATGCAAGATTAGGCACAGGGAAAGATCATGCTAAGTGGCAACCTACTTCTTCAGCTGTTGTTAAAGATGGCAATGACAAAGACGAATCAATCCTTATAATTGAGACTACTGGCTCATTAACTGCAGAAGAAACTATAAAATCAGCACTAAAAATTATAAATTCAAAAATAAATAATTTTGGTGATATAATAAAATCATTAGAAATACCATATAAAACTAGGTAGATTTATTTGGGGAATATTAATATGGAACATGATAAGGTTACAACTATGTTTGTTCATACTTTAAATGATGATATTAAATGGACTTTGCGTAATGCATACAAAAAAACTAAAACTCCTTTATGGAAAACATTAGAAAAAAAGATTGAAAGTTCCCGATTTAATAGATCTGAAATTAATATTGATAAATTAGAAAATCTTACTAAAGATGGAGAAAATATTATAATTCCAGGAAAGGTTTTAGGCAATGGGACTCTTACTCATAAATTAAATGTCACTTCATTCTCAATTTCAATTCCGGCAATGAAAAAGATACTTGATGCAGGCGGAAAAATTATTACCATCAATGATCTTGTCAATCAACATCCAAATGGAAAAGGTGTAAGAATAATTGGATAAATCTAAAAATAATACAGTTTCAAATATCAATAAACAAATAATAGTTGATGCTTCCAATTGTATTGCCGGTCGGCTATGTTCTTATGTTTCAAAACTTTTAATTCAAGGTAATAGAGTAGCAATAATCAATTCTGAAAGAGCAATGTTATCTGGAAATCGATATAAAACAATTGAAGATTATAAGAAACATCTTGAAGTAGGTTCTGTTACTAATCCTATTCATGGACCTTATCATCCAAGAAGACCAGATAGAATATTGACTAAAATGGTTAGAGGAATGGTTCCGAGGAGGAAGCCAAGTGGTATAGTAGCATTTAAACGTTTGAGAGTATATATAGGAATACCAACAGAATTTCAAAGTTCAAAGGAAATAAAAATTTTTGATGATGCTAAAATAACAAAATCTGAATCGTATTACATTACAATTGGAGATATTGCAAAACAAATAGGTTGGAAAGGAGAATAAAAAATGACTAAAAATACTATTGTAGATTTATATCCGGGGCAGAGAAAAACATCAAGAGCAGTTGCTACCATTTCTAAAGGAAATGGTAAAGTTAGAATTAATAATGTTCCAGCAGAGATCATTCAACCTGACGTCTCAAAAGAATTGATATTGACTCCAATGAATATAATTGGAGATATACGAGATAAGATTGATATCAGCGTAAAAGTTGAAGGTGGTGGATTCATGGGACAATCTTTTGCAAGTGCAGTAGCAATATCACGAGCCCTAGCTGGAGAATCTAAAGGAGGACGTGATCCAAAGGATCATCCATTGTCAAAAAGTATAAGACAAGAAATTCACAAAAAAATAACGGAATTTGATAGACACTTGCTTGCAGGAGATCCTAGACAGACTGAATCAAAGAAATTCGGTGGGCCAGGTGCTAGAAGAAAAAAACAGAAATCATACCGTTAGTTAGTTATTATTTTTTATATTGACTTTGAAACCTTTCAATTAGATTTAAATTTATATGCATATATATTACAAAATCTCATTTTTAATATTCTATGACTGATAACAAATTCTCTATAGTAAGGTTAATGCTCAATGCCGATAAATTCGAAATTTTAGTTAAACCTGATCCAGCATTAGATTACAAACTTGGTAAAAAAACAGATATTTCTAATATTTTAATTTCAGATGAAATTTATTCAGATGCTAATAAAGGTACACGTGTTCCTTATGAAAAATTAATTAAAAATTTTAAAACTAAAGATCAAATAGAAATTGCTAAACAGATACTTGAACATGGTGATGTTAATCTTACAACTGATCAGCGCAGAAGAATGGTTGAAGAAAAGAAAAAACAAATTATTCAATATATTAGTAGAAATTTTATTGATCCAAAAACACATCTTCCTCATCCCCCATTAAGAATAGAAAATGCAATGGAACAGATTCGTTTGGTAATAGATCCATTCAAGAGATCGGAGGAACAAGCAAAAAAAATTATTGATTCTTTAAGAAAAATTTTACCATTAAAATCAGAAAATCTTCAATTAGTTGTTACCATTCCACCACAATTTTCTGCTCAATCTTATAGTCTTATAAAAGGCATAGGGGATCTCAAAGATGAGAAATGGCTTCAGGATGGATCATTAAAAGTAATTATAGAAATAAATGCTGGAATGCGCCTAACTTTCGTTGAAAGAATAAATTCTATTACAAAAGGCTCTGCTCACGTTCAAGAACAATAATAACAATGAATAAATACCATTTATTAAAATAGGAAATTGGAACTTGAAAAGAGATATAAAATTGTTATATAATGATACAAACAAAATACTTTTCTTTGTTAATGTTACTAATAAGGAGATGTTATTATAATTCATGTTAGAAATTAAGAAAAGATATGTTATTCCAGGTGATGTGATTATAGAAGGCAATTATAGGCCATTAATGAATGTAATAAAAAAAGATAATTTTATAATTGCTACAAGGATAGGAATTGCCGAATCAAGTAAAGATGGTATAAAAGTTATTCCATTATCAGGTGTTTATATTCCGAGAGTAAATGATATAGTCATTGGAAAAATTATAGATAATTCTTCATTATCATGGGAGGTAGATATTAATGCAATTTTTTCAGCTCATCTTCCTGCTCAAGACGTGTTTGGAAGAGATTTTTCTCCTGCAAAAGATGATATGAAAAAAAGACTTGCACCAGGTGATTTGGTAACAGCTAGAATAATAACTTTTGACAGAACTAGAGACCCAATGTTAACAATTCAGGAAAAGGATTTAGGTAAGATTTCTAATGGTGAATTTCTAAAGATATCTTCAACACGTGTTCCTCGTTTAATAGGAAAGAGGGGTTCTATGATACAAACTATCGAACAAGCTACACAAACTAGAATTTTAATTGGACAAAACGGCGTACTTGTTGTAACTGGAAAAAGCACTGAAGGCATTGCTCTTGCTTTTAAAGCAATAAGATTAGTTGAGGAAGAAGCACATACCTCAAATTTAACACAAAGAGTGAAAGATTTGCTAAATGTTTCTGAGGAGGTATCACAAACAGAAACTAATAATAGTTCAGTGAATAACGAAGACTATGTTAACAATAGTTATGCAGATAATAATTCCAATGATATTAAAAATGGTCATAGTTCAAATAATACTACTGAATCTCCAAGAAGAGATTCAACCTAAATAAGGAGAGGATAAGATAATGGATCAAACAATTCTAATAGATGAAAATGGAAAACGTACTGATGGTCGATCTATTGATGAATTAAGAGATATTAAAATTACTATAGGTGTTATAAAGAATGCAGATGGATCTGCATTTATAGAATTTGGTAAAAACAAAATTATAGTAGCAGTATATGGGCCAAGAGAAGTTCATCCTAAACATATGGCTCTCCCTGATCGATGTGTATTAAGATGTAGATATCATATGTCACCCTTCTCAACAGATACTAGAAAAAACCCAGCTCCATCACGAAGAGAAGTTGAAATTTCAAAGGTAATGCGTGAAGCATTAGAACCAGCAATAATGTTAGAAGATTATCCTAGAGCTGCTATTGATGTTTTTGTAGAAGTATTACAGGCAGATGGTGGCTCTAGATGTGCAGGAATTACCGCAGCCTCAGTGGCTTTAGCTGATGCTGGAGTTAATATGAGAGATTTGGTTGCAGCTTGTGCAGCTGGAAAAGTAAATGATAAAATAGTTCTTGATATCAATGACATTGAAGATAAAGAAGGATCAGCTGATATGCCCGTTGCATATTTACCAAATCTTGAACAGATTACCTTATTGCAATTAGATGGAATCTTAACTGAATCTCAATTTGATGAATGTATAGAAAAAGCCATTCAGGGATGTAAAATGGTTTATGAAATACAAAGAAAGGCATTAATAGAAAAATACTTTGGAAATGATTTGCCTGAAGGTGAAGAGAAAGAATTGGAGGAGAATAAAGAGAATTGAGTTTATCAAAAAAATCACCAATAGTAATTGAACAATTACGTAAACGACAAATGTTCGATTTAATTACTAATGGAAAAAGGCTAGATGGTAGAAACTTGGAAGATACAAGAAATTTACAAATAGAAGTAGATATAATTAAAAAAGCAGATGGGTCTGCTAAAGTAAGATTAGGCAATTCAGAAGTAATTGCAGGAATAAAAGTTGAAACAGGCGAACCATTTGAAGGATTAGAAAATAAAGGGGCATTGATTGTAACTGCAGAAGTTCTACCTATTGCATCTCCCTATATAGAACCTGGACCTCCAGATGAAGAAACAATAGAACTAGCCAGAGTAGTTGATCGAGGAATTAGAGAATCTGAGATGGTTGATTTAGAGAAATTAGTTTTAATACCTGGTAAAATAGTTTATACTATCTTCGTTGATTGTAGTATAATTAATGCTGATGGTAATCTTTTTGATGCAACTTCATATGCTGTAGTTGCTGCATTATTAAGTAGTAAATTACCAATTTTTGAAATTCGTGATGAAAAGGTAGTCGATACAGGAAAAAAACAAGAAGCTCCAATTACAACAATACCTATATCAATAACTTCTATACGAATAGGAAACAATATTATTCTAGATCCTACCGTTGAAGAAGAGGTATGTATGGAATCAAGAATAACAATAACTACTAATTCTAATGGTGACTATACTGCAATACAGAAAGGATCAACTGGCTATTTTACTCTTGAACAAATAAAATCTATAGCTCAAACAGCAAGAATTAAAGCAGAGACTATAAGAACTAAATTAAAGGAGCTGGCAAAATAGATGGTAAATAGAAACAGAAAAGGTCAAACGGTACTAAAAGGCCTAGGAACAAAATTTGGAGCCACAGTTAGAAAAAGATACGGTAAAGTATATAGAACTCTTAAACAAAAAAGGCGATGTCCTTCTTGTGGTTCATTAAAATTTGGGCGAATTGCATCTGGCATTTGGAATTGTCCAAAATGTAATTTTAAAGTAGCTGCTGGAGCATATGATATAAATATTGAGAAACTTTAAAGCTAAAATCAATGTTTCTCTTTATCTTTCTTCATATTTAGAAACAAAAACTTTTTTAAAATCTTTATATAATGCATTAGAACCTGAAACAAAAATATTAACTCCTATAATTAAATCATATATTTTAAATAGAGATTGTATTCCATCATTAATAATTGAAATTACTACTTCTGATATGGCAGAATTAAGATCTTTTATTAATTCTTATCTGCGTCTAATAAAAACTATCCACTTATGTATAACTAATCTGCTATTTGTATAACGTTATGAATTTATATTCAATTTATTTAATTATTCAATGAATTGAGTCAAGAAAATGAACTACCTCCTTGGCTTAAAGAACAAATATCTAGATTACAACAGCTTCAACAAAATCTGCAAGCTATTATGATGCAGAAGCAACAAATTGAACTAGAAATTGTTGAGACAGAAAGAGCATTGGAGGAATTAAATAAAATAACTACATCTGATTCTATTTATAAAGCAGCAGGTCCTTTATTAATAAAATCTGAGAAAGATACAGTAGAAAAAGAACTAAGTGAAAAAAAAGAATTAGCAAATACCAGAGTTATGGTATTAGGAAAACAAGAATCACGTGTAAAAGAAAATCTTAAAGAAGTTGAAAATAAGATTAATCAAATGCTAAAAGGAACACAATCTACAACACAAAAATAATCTAATTTTTATAGTATAATTTTTAGTTAGAAACAATAATCCGAATATTTAATTTTATTTGTGTCTTTTCGTATTGTAGTAGATGAAAGAGAGCGAAATAGTAGAGTTCCTAAATTCTTAATTGAAGATGGTGCCCAAATAGATTTTGCACGACTTTCAGTAGGAGATTATATTATAGCGCCTGAAATAGCTATTGAAAGAAAGACAATACAGGATTTAATTAATTCAATATATGATGGACGACTTTTTATTCAATGTTCTGACTTGACACAATTTTATTCTAAACCTATTTTAATAATAGAAGGAAATATTTTAGATTTACAATTTGAAAATTTCATTGAAAACCAAAATGATGAAATTGAAATTTCAGTTGAGAAAATTTTACAGATTTACGATGCTCTTGCAACTATTGCATTGATTTTTAGGATACCAATTATTCATTCTCCTTCAGCAAATTATACTTCAAAATTTCTTATTATATTATTAAATAAAGCAATAAAATCTGGTATTACAATCAATGGACCCTTGATTAAGAGAATAAAAAAAGGAAACCATATACAATTACAACAATTATCCATACTTTCATCATTACCAGGTGTAGGAGACAAATTAGCCATAAAATTGCTTAAAAAATTTAGAACACCATCAAGAGCAATAAATGCATCTGTATCTGAATTAGCTTTGATTCCCGGTTTTGGAAAAGCAAGAGCTGAAAAAATGAAAAAAATCCTTAATTATGAATTTAATGATAATAATACAAAAAATCAACAAGGAACGTTAAATTTTTGAAACTAATTTATTTACTTATCTTTAAATCTCTTTATAGTCTCATTAATAAATAAAATTTCTCATGAAATTAATAAAAAAACTTGAGATTCAATCCAAACAAAATATTATTAATTTTCTAAATAATCAAGCAGTTGGAAGATTAGCAACTATAGATATCAATGGCTTTCCCCAGGTAATACCGATGAATTTTGTTTATGTTCAAGCTAAAAAATTCAGAGATAATTTCTATATTCTTAAAGAAGATAATATATATATGCATTCTTATCGATTTGGTGAGAAAATAGATAATATCAAAAGGAATTCAATTACTGGATTTGAAACAGATCAACATCTGGCTTTTCTTCCATCATACTATTTTCATCCATATGACGCATCACACGCAGATACACTGTATATAAGTGTAGTTATAAAAGGACACTCGTATATAGTTGAAGACAAGGAAGAAAAAGCTCTGGCTCTAAATTCATTAATGGAAAAATATCAAAAGGAGGGTAATTATGAAAAACTAAACTCAAAGATGCGTTCTGTACAAGAAGTAACTGTAATAAAATTGGTACCTTATAATATAAAAGGCAAATATAAGATT
This sequence comes from uncultured Nitrososphaerales archaeon, assembly GCA_963840085.1. GTDB lineage: Archaea > Thermoproteota > Nitrososphaeria > Nitrososphaerales > Nitrososphaeraceae > TH1177. The sequence continues at coordinate 29,682 of CAWIYT010000099.1, read as the reverse complement.
GGGCAACAATGGACTCCTTCATATAGATTAAAAATAGCTAAAAATATTCTAACTAGAGAAAAAGAAAACGCTAAATTAATTTTTGAAGTAATGGGAATTGAAATTTTAGAAAATGGGACTTTAAAAATAAAAAAAGAACCAATATTATGACTTGAAAATTTAATAGTGTTGTCCACATATCTGAAATGCAAACATAATATATCCAATAACAATGCTGTCTTTTCTAAACTGATAAAAATTATTTGTATCTTTTGGCATCATTTCATATTTCAGTAATAATGCTTTCTCTTTGGGGATTTGTATTATTTTTAATCTGTCATTATTTATTTTTTCTAACGGTATTTTTGAATTATCTGAATCATTACGTATAATAATAATCATTGCGACTATTCTATCTATATTTTCTCTATCAACTACCACTAGATAAGTATTGAGATTTTCATTTTTAAAAGGGTCAGGAGAAGTGAAGGAATCAATTTTAGCATATTTTATAAATTCATCTTTGAAGGAATAGGCAAGTTGATTCATAATTGCTATATCTCCTATATCCAATGATTTGATAGATTCAGGATTTGGAGATTCTACTTTAGAAGATAACACAAACTATAGTTTAATTATTTGATATATAATTCAATTTGTTTAATAATTATTTAGAAATACTATAAAATTGATTATTCTTCAAAATACTTTACTCTTTCTTTCTTAAATTCTCTTGAACTGAATAAAATCTTGTAATCATAGATTTTAATTATATTTGAAATTTCTTCAGCAATTTTTTCAGCAGCTTTTATGCTTCTCGCATGAATCATACTAAAAATATTAAATTTCCAGTCTGGATAAGTTGGTCTTCTATAACAATGGCTTACTTGTGGAAATGCCGCCAATTTGTATCCTACTTTATCTACCATTTCTTCTGGCACTCTCCATACTATCATCCCATTTGCAGTAAATCCTGCATCTCTATGCCTCAAGATAGCAGCAAAACGTCTCATTATGCCATTTTCTTCAAATTCCTTTGCTTTTTCAAATAATTCATTCAGTGTTATTCCAAGGTTTTCTGCGCTTTTTTTAAAAGGCTCTGGAATTATTTCTATGTCTTTTTGTAGTTCTCTTATAAACTCTTTATCTTGATAAGTTAGCTTACTTTTTTCTGGATTAAGTTCTTTAATCTTCTCCGTAGGTTTAGGATTTGAGGGATCCTCATTGACCATATCCAGTTTAACACCTATTTTGTACATTTTCAATGTTGGCAAAAGCCTATATTTTATTACTCCATCAAGCGTAGAAATTTTATCCAAAATTTCTTTCATGTCCTTTTCTGGCGGTACTGCTAAAGTGAACCATATATTGAACTCATGATTCCTTTCATAATTATGACTTACACCAGAATATTTGCTTATTTCATTAGCTACATGATCTAATTTTTCAGGTTTGACCGCAAAAGCTATCAGTGCACTCTTGTATCCTAATCTTCTAGTATCAAATATTGCATTAATTTGTCTTATTAATCCCATTTGTTTGAGATTATTTATCCTTTTCATAACTTCATTTTCTGATATATTATGATGAATAGCTATCTCTAAAAACGGTCTTTCTGTAAGAGGAAAATGCCATTGAACCTCATTTAAAATATTTCTATCTAGTAAATCCAATTGATTTACTTGTATAGATGTTCTCAATTTTTGTTGTTGATTATGTATTTTATCTATTAAATACTTATGTATTTATCTTGTCTTTCATATTATCTTGAGCCTTGATAATATGAATTATAAAAATTAAAGATTCTAAACTATTCTATATTTCAAGCTGTAAAGAATTTATATAATTAATCGTTTAATAGCAAATTATTGTCAATCTTGAATTCTTATTCTTTTCATTCACTAATAATTAAAATAAATTTATAAAATACTTTTAATCGTAAAATATTGTATTAAAATTAATGAAAAACAAAAAAGATATAGATGATGATATAAATGATATTGAGTTTAATGATGATAATTATAAAGATTCTAATGAATTAGCTTCTGATAATATAAATACCTTTTTTAAGAATAAAAAAACTAGAAATATAAAAAAAGTTAATTCTTCTATAAATAATAAATCAAATCAATCAATTAAAAATGACTCAAATGCCGATACTCCAGACATTGATTCCAAATTTTTTGCAATTAGAATCACAGGTGGCCAAGAAAATGTTGTTGCAAATATCTTACAAAATAGGATAAATTCAAAAAGAATAGGTTTACGTTCTATTCTTATCTTCGAGAATTTTAAGGGTTACGTTATTGTTGAAGCTCCTGACTCAAATATTGCATATGATGCATTGTATGGAGTTAGACATGTCCGTGGACAAATACGAGGTGATCTTCCTTTTAGTGATATTGAAAAGTATCTTGTCAAAAAACCAGTTGTTACAGAGTTGAGTGTTGATGATACCGTCGAAGTAATAGCCGGTCCATTTAAATCCATGAAAGCAAAGATTACACGTGTCGATTATGAAAAGCAAGAAGCTACTGTAGTATTATTAGATTCGCCATATCAAATTCCTGTTACTGTTGATGCAAATTACTTAAAGAAAATAAGCACGATAGTGTTCGTAATTTAAATATATTTGCTCAGTAAATAATTTTTATAAATCTTAAAAATATTGATGACCATTTATATTTCGGAAAATTATTTTTTCCGACATGGGCGATAAAAAATCAGTATCTGCTTTAGTTACTGGAGGAGAAGCCAGTGCAGGACCACCTCTTAGGACCTGCATTAGGGCCTTTGGGGATTAACGTATTACAAGTTGTAAACACAATCAATGAAAAGACCAAAGATTTCCTCGGTATGAAGGTTCCTGTTAAAGTGGAAATTGATCCTGAAACAAAAAAATTTACTGTTGAAGTAGGAATACCTCCTACAACTGCTCTAATTGCAAAAGAAGCTGGAATTACAAAGGGTTCTGGAACATCAGGAAAAGATTATGTGGGAAATATTTCCATGTCCGGCATAGTCAAAATTGCAAGAATGAAGATTGATGTATCTTATGCTTTAGATTTGAAGAATTGTTCTAAAGAGATTATTGGATCTTGTGTTAGTAGCGGAGTAAAGGTTGAGGATAAACCTGCAAAAGATCTGTATACTGACATTAACTCTGGAAAATACGATTCCTTATTTCAATAAACAAATTTAACTATTTTTTAATACTAAAAAAACTTGCAAACTATTTCGTATAATGTTATATATGGCATAAAATTAAAATATCCCAAATTCTGTCAGTTTCTTTAGAATTAATTTTAAGGTGAAAATGATAAATGTCAATTCAACAAGGTTCAGCTGGTGGTGTACCAGTGTTAATATTAAAGGAAGGATCTACTCAAACAAAAGGTAGAGATGCTCAAAAGAACAACGTTACTGCAGCAAAGCTAATCAGCTGAAATCGTCCGCTCAAGTCTAGGTCCACGTGGAATGGACAAGATGTTGGTGGATTCTCTAGGTGATGTTACAATTACAAATGATGGTGCAACTGTTCTGAAAGAAATAGATGTACAACATCCTGCGGCAAAAATGATGGTAGAAATCAGTAAGGCAACAGACAATGAGGTTGGAGACGGTACAACTTCTGTTGTTGTTTTGGCTGGCGCTTTAATTGAGAAAGCAGAGGAGTTGATTTCAAAAGATGTGCATCCAACAATAATTGTAGATGGATATAGAAAGAGTGCTCAAAAAGCGATTGAAATTCTTAATAAAATTGCACAAAAAATTGATGCAAATGATAAAGAAAGTTTAATTAAAGTAGCAAAAACATCAATGCAAACAAAGTTAGTATCAAAAGAAGCAGATGAGTTAGCTGATATTGTAGTTAATGCAATTTTACAAGTTGTAGAAAGCGTTGATTCTAAAAATAAAGTAGACATAGATGATGTAAAAGTAGAAAAGAAAGCTGGAGGATCGTTGAGAGATACAACTTTAATTCAAGGAATAGTTCTTGACAAAGAAGTGGTACACGGTGGCATGCCAAAAAGAATAGATAAAGCTAAAATTGCCTTATTAAATTGTGCTTTAGAAATAGAAAAAACCGAATTTGATGCCAAAATAAACATTAGTTCACCAGATCAAATGAAAATGTTTCTTGAGGAAGAAAACAGAATGCTAAAAGATATGGTGGAAAAGATTAAATCTTCTGGAGCTAATGTAGTTATTTGTCAAAAGGGTATTGACGACATTGCCCAACATTATTTGGCAAAATCAGATATATTGACAGTTCGTAGAGTAAAAGAAAGTGATATGACCAAATTGGCGAGAGCTACCAACGCTCGTGTAGTAAACAACATTGACGATCTCACTTCTAATGACTTGGGAAGTGCAGACCTGGTAGAAGAAAGAAAAGTAGAGACTGATAAATGGGTTTTCGTTGAAGGATGTAAACATCCAAAATCGGTAACAATCTTGATACGTGGAGGATCTCAAAGAGTAGTAGATGAAGCAGAACGTTCTATTCACGATGCACTTATGGTAACAAAAGATGTTTTAGAAAAACCAGCGATAGTTGCAGGTGGTGGAGCTCCAGAAGCTTATGTTGCTAGCAAGTTAAGAGAATGGACTAGTACATTAATTGGAAGAGAACAATTAGCAGCTGAGAAATTTGCAGAAGCCCTGGAAGTAATACCACTTACATTGGCAGAAAATGCAGGTATGGATCCAATCGATGCAGCAACTGATCTAAGAGCAAAACAAAGTAAAGGAGCAAAATGGATGGGGATTGATGCAAGAAGCGCAAAAATCACAGATATGTCCAAAATGGATATCTTTGAACCTTTAAGTGTAAAAGAACAAATAATTAAATCTGCGACAGAAGCGGCATCAATGATTCTACGAATTGATGATGTAATTGCATCAAGTAAATCTCCTGGTGGTATGCCTCCTGGTGGTATGCCTCCTGGTGGTATGGGTGAAATGTAATATCCTCATTTTTTTTCTAATTCATAGTTAATAATATCCATTATCCAATTCCAGTATCTTCAATTTTCAATAATCTTGATAAATATTCATCCCAAGATATATTGCTTGAAAATGCATTGGACCATTTTATGTATCCTTTTTTGAGACTTTTTAATGCTAGATTATGATTAAAACAATATTTTTTATTAAAACATTCAGCCGAACAAATAATACATTTCAATATATTTGTCTTCTATTAAATACATATTGATATTAAAAGCTTTAACAAATAGAACTCAGGAATTAAAAATTCTTTAATAAAAGTATTTATACTTATACATGCATGCTTTCTTGTTGAACTTTAAGTCAAAACCAATACTTATAATATCAATAATTTATCTAATTATATTTTTTGCATTATCTTCTGGTTTAATAAATGCTATACTTGAAGGCTCAAGTTTACCTGAAGGAATAACTTTCATTCCTTCTAGGTCAGTACAAACTATAAGCGAAACAATTATTATGACATTGATACTTTTTGTTGGAATGGGTGGGGCTTTTTTAGTCTACAAATCAGGGTTTGCTAAAACACCAAAAACTCAGTACGGATTTTTGGCAGGAGGATTTTCTATAATTATACTATCGATGTTTATTGGATTATCTCTGATTAATGTCAAAATTTAATTTGACATCAAACCAGCAAGCAACTATCAAAATAAAATATTTTATTTATACTAACCTAAAATGTATTTCTAAATTAACATTTATTTATTTCACCATTATTTCACTATTGATGCTCACAGGATTATTCATAGGTCGTTTTCAACCATTACATTACGGTCATATCGAAACTATCAAATCCGTTCTAAAAACTGTTCTTTCTTGATTATTATTGTTGGAAGTGCACAAAACAGTCATGAATTGAGAAATCCATTTACAGCTGGCGAACGAATTCAAATGATAAGAAATACTCTAATCAAAATTAAGGAGATTGATATTAGTAAAATACTTATCATTCCAGTATCAGATACAAGAAGTGCATGCGCTTTGGACATCATAATATCGATTTATTGGTCCCAAAATATGATCTAGTTTTTACTAACGATCCGTTCACAATTGTATTATATAAAGAGCGGGGAATAAAGACAATTCAACCAGAACTACATCACAGAAAAAAATTTTCTGGAACATTAATAAGAGACTATATAATCAAAGATGAAGATTGGAAACAATTAGTACACCCAGAAACGACCAAAATAATTCAAGATATAAATGGGATAGACAGACTAAAAAAAATCTGGCAAAAACATAAAGAATTATTGATGACTCACCTAATTTTAGTATTGATAGGGATTAAGTTATAATTATCTATGATAATCACTTATCTTATGTCAAAAATGATAATGTTGAATCCATACTAAAAAATACCAAAACTGGTGAAGTTATTAATGTTGTTTTAACTGATGAAACTGTAGTTACTGGAAGATTAATGCCTGGATATGAATATGGTAAGAAAGATCATATTGTAATAAAACTAAATAACGGTTATAATATTGGTATAAAAATAGAACGAATCAAATCCATCCATTTGATTTCATCTACAAATTTAGAAAACAAAACATCCTCATACAATTAAATATTAAATATGCTAATGGTAATAACCATTTTTCTAATACTATTAGATTAACGGATTTGGACCAACCTAAAATCTTGTTATTAAGTACAGGAGGGACAATTGCAAGTAAAATAGATTATCGAACTGGAGGTGTTACATCTGTTCTTTCAGCTCAAGATCTTTATAGTTCTGTTCCGGAAATATCAGACTATGCAAAAATTGATACTGAAATTTTGATTAACGAATATAGTGAAAATATAGGACCGAATGAATGGAACTTAATTATCTAACAAGATCATAGAGAAAATAAATTTGGGTATGTACCACGGGATTATTATTTCACATGGAACTGATACTATGAGTTATACTGCCTCTGCATTGAGTTTTGCATTACAAAATATTCCAATTCCAGTAATACTAGTAGGTGCACAACGATCTTCTGATAGACCTTCTTCTGATGCATCTTCAAATTTAATAGGAGCTGTTATCTGTGCAAGTAGACTAGATTATTCCGGAGTATTCGTTGTCATGCATTCTGGCATGTCTGATGATGTTCTTGCTTGTCATATTGGAACACGAGTAAGAAAAAATCACACAAGCAAAAGAGATGCATTTCAATCAATTGATGTCTCGCCTGTTGCTACTATTAAGAAGAATCAAATCTACTTAAATCATGAAGTGGTTTCAAATATTATTCTGAAAAAGAGATCTGTTGAATATGAAAAAGTAAAGTAAAATATCAAATTTTTGGGTCTAAATTTGATAATAGAGTATTTTTATTAAAATATTATCCAGGTTTTAATCCAATGTTGATAGAATATGTTGTTAGTCAAGGAAACAAGATTGTCATTATTGAAGGAACTGGGTTAGGACATATAAATAAAAATTGCATTTCTTACCTAAAGAAAGCAATTGACTTAGGAGTATTAGTATTTATGACATCACAATGTATTTGGGGTAGGACCAACATGAATGTTTATGATACTGGAAGAGATTTACTCAAGATAGGAGTAATTCCATTGTCCAATATGCTTTCCGAGACTGCTGTAGTAAAGGCAATGTGGCTTTTAGCTAATGAAAGCAATTATACTTCAATTATAAAAATAATGCAGGAGAATATATCAAATGAAATTATTCCAATTTCTCATATTCTATAAATAATTCTCACAATGATTAAAATATACATTTTATATCATAATCGTTGTGACTATAAATTCAAAAGAAATTATCGTAAAAGTTGGTTTCGAGATTCATCAACAACTGTTAACAAAAAATAAATTATTTTGTAACTGCAGTTGCACAGAAACTCAAGATTATAATTCATCTTTCTTGAGAAAATTACGTCCTACTCAAAGTGAGCTTGGGTTATATGACCAGGCTAGTATGTTTGAGTTCTCTAAAATGCAAACGATCAAATATTATTCTTCTTTGATCTACTTGTCTAGTTGAAGCTGATGAAGAACCGCCACATGAAATAAATAAAGATGCTTTAGAAACTGCATTAATTATTTCTTTAGCATTGTATTCTAAAATAGTGGATGAAATCAATGTAATGCGAAAAATAGTTATAGATGGTTCTAATACAAGTGGATTTCAACGAACAATGTTAATTTCATATGGAGGGTATTTACAGGTTGATGATAAAAAGATAGGAGTGCAAACGATTTGCCTAGAAGAAGATTCTGGAAAATTGTTATCTGATGATGGAAACATTAAAGAATTTGGATTAGATAGACTTGGAATCCCATTGGTAGAAATTGCATTAGAGCCAGTTACTGGAAATCCATCTGAAATAATGAAGATCGCACTTACTTTGGGAAGATTATTACGTGCAAGTAAAAGAGTAGCAAGAGGTATAGGAAGTATTAGACAAGATGTTAATATATCTATTAACAATGGGAATGGGATAGTTGAAGTAAAAGGAGTACAAAGATTAGACCAACTGATCAAAGTGATAGAGTATGAGTCAATTCGACAACATGGTTTAATGTTAATAGCAGAAAAATTAAAAAAAGTAAGAAAAATTGAATGAGCCATTAACAGGAGACAAAATTCTTGAAATAAGCAATATTCTGAAAGATTCAGAGTCAAAAACAATCAAGAAACTATTAAGGGATAAGAATAACAGTATTAATGCAATTAGAGTCAAAAGTTTTAAAGGTTTTTTTGGTTTTGAACCATATCCTGATGTAAGAATAGGAAAAGAGTTGGGAGAATTGGTACGCTTTTATGGTTTTCGTGGTATATTTCACTCGGATGAGTTGCCAAATTATGGAATTACAGAACAAGAAGTTAAAAAAATAAAAGAAAAATTAGAAATTATTGATGAAAAAGACGGTTTCATAATGATTGGAGGACCTAAAGAGAAGATGTCTATTGCTATTGATGCAATATGCAAGAGACTTGATATTGTAAAATTTGGAGTTCCCTCCGAAACCAGATCTGCATCTATAGATGGAAAAACTATCTATAGTAGACCAAAACCTGGATCAGCTCGAATGTATCCGGAGACAGATATACCCGTCTACACTATAACCAACGATCTTTTGGGTTCTCTTATTGAGAAAGTTCCCAAATCATGGAACGAAATAATAAAACAATTAAGTAAAAAGTATCAAATAAACGAAATATTAAGCGAAAAGATTTTCGACTCAAATTATTTCGAAGTTTTCGAGGAAATATCATTCTAACACAAATTCCTCCTTCTTTTATAGCTTCAAAACTTACAGAAGACGTAATTAATTTAGAAAGACAAGGATTTGATTCATCTGTCTTAACAAAAGATATTATTACAAATATCTTTAAGAAACTAGATTCAAATAAAATCGCAAAAGAATCCGTTAATTCTGATTTTCGAAAAACTAATGAAAAAAGAAACATCTACTGTTGAATCTATCAATAGATTTACTTGGAATAAAATCAATAAGTGATGAAGAACTTGATAAAATTTTAGATAAAATAATAGAAGAAAACCTTTACATTATTCAAGAAAAAGGAATGGATTCAATAAGTACTTTGATGGGAAAAAGTATGACTATTCTTCGTGGAAAAGTAGATGGTAAAAAGATTAATGACCTAATAAATAACAAATTAAAGATCATATTATCACAGAATTAATAAATTTTTCTTAATGTTAGTTCTATTTTTATATTCAATAAGTCTTAATATTTTAAATTTAAAATTTGTTTTGAATTAAAAGGAGTGCTGTTAATTTAACAGAATAGATTTAGCTGTGAATGTCCTATTCTAACTTGTATGTTACTAGGATTTGTCAGGAACAGAACATCCACTATTGTAGTTATGTATTCTTTGTATTTGTATTTTCTTGGTTTAAGTTTACGAAATACTTCCAAAGCATTAGATATATTTGATGACGAGAAACGAAGTCATATTGCTGTATGGAATTGGATACAAAGATTTGGTTCATGTCATATTTACAACAAAAGGAAAAGAGTTTCAACATTCATCATAGATGAAACAGTTATTCAGATTGGAAATCATCATTTTTGGTTATGGATTTGTATTGAACCAATTCATAAATCTGTGCTTGGAATTAATATTTCAGAAGAAAGAAACATGTTTGTAGCAGAAAATTTCATTAGATCTCTTGTTGATAAATATGGTAAACATACAGTTTACACAGATGGTGGTACATGGTATCCTCAAGCATGTAACTTTTTACATCTAAAACATAGATTGCATTCTCCTTTAGAGAAAAGCCTGATTGAAAGGGTAATGCAATATTTCAAAGATAGAACTGATGTTTTGATGATTACTATCCTTGTCATCAACAACCAAAAGAAGAAAAAGAATTGTGATCTACAACAGTATACAATTGGATAAAGTTATTCATCTACTTGTATAATACAACAATTAGAAATAAAATACCATTATCGAAAGAGGAGGTGAAATAAACTTAAGTTAACAGCGCTTTAAAAGGATTGAAATTTTATTGATTGTTTTATAAAGGATATTCATACACTATTTATTTTATACTTTATTAAATAGAGAGAACATATTTGTGATTCAATATTCTTTTCTATCAATTTTTAATAATTGTATATTTAATAAGATAAATACTTTAATAACTAATATTTTATCGTAATAAATTATCTTATTAATTTTATTAGTATTTTCTTTTATTATATCTTTATGTTTATAATATTTAGAGACTATATTCAATAAAGAATAATTATTTTATTCTGTTTTCGATTAATATAAGAATAAGTAGTTTAATTATATACTTATCTATGGATAAAAAAATAAAATCCAGTAGTAGAAAAACAAATAGAAAATCTACATCTGCCATGAGTACAAAGAAAGCAACAACACCAACAAAGAAAGTAACAACACCAACAAAGAAAGTAACAACACCAACAAAGAAAGCAACAACACCAACAAAGAAAGCAACTACAAAAAGAAGAACAACACCAACAAAGAAAGCAACTACAAAAAGAACAACAACAACACCAACAAAGAAAGCAACTACAAAAAGAACAACAACAACACCAACAAAGAAAGCAACTACAAAAAGAAGAACAACAACAACACCAACAAAGAAAGCAACTACAAAAAGAACAACAACAACAACACCAACAAAGAAAGCAACTACAAAAAGAACAACTGAAATTAATGAACTACAAAAATCATCAGAAAATATTTCACAAAGTCCAACAGAAAGTCCAACAGAAAGTCCAACAGAAAGTCCAACAGAAAGTCCAACAGAACACAACTCAATCGGAAACTAATTCAAATTAATATGACCCTAGTATGATGATATCTGCATATAGTAATCATCATTTACTTTATCCAATTATTTTTTTCCTATTTTTATTATGTAGTCAAATTTATTCATTTTTAAAATTAAATTAATTAATGGTGTGTAAATTATAAATATTGAATTGGCATCAGAATGATTGATAATCTTATATATTAGGTACATTTGTAGCTGGTATATCTTATGATGAAATCGCGTATGTATGATTCTACTAAATTAATTTTTATTAAATTACTAAAATTATTTGAAGACTCGATTGAGGATGTTGTAGCAATAACTAGAGCATTTAGTATTGCATATGTTATTCATAGAGGAAAATTCTATGATAACATAAGATCGGAACCGTACATTAACCATACTCTCAGAGTTGCACTGATTCTTGCTAGTGAATTAAAAGTAAAGGATAAAGATGTTATAATTGCTGCTATTCTTCATGATGCCTTTGAAAAGACATGTACAAATCCATTTCAGGAGGATCTCTTAAAAAAACAATTGGAGATAAAGCACTAAATCTAATTTTATCTACAACTAAATTTAATATAAAGAATATTGAATCCAACGAATATTGTAAGCTAGTTTTAAAAAGTTCCAAAATTGTAAGATATCTTATACTAGCAAATAGATTAGATAGTATACGAATTTTAAAGAGTTCTCTTCACAAAGACAAGATACAGCGATTCAAAAAAGAAACTCAAGAATATTTTTTACCAATTGCTAATTTGACTGATGATAATTTAGTTTTTAAATTATCTGTTGCAATGTACGAATTAAAATAACTTGAATATAGATTCACCTTCAAAATTGATTTTTAATTACTTCTAATTTATAATCTAATTGGAGCTAAATATTTTAATTTATTATTAGTCTAAATCTTTTATAATCTTTCATTGATTAATAATTTCATATTAAAATATATCATATAGATATGTCTTCATAATTTCAAAAAAATTTTTTTATATTGATAATCTAAAGTTATTTTTCCTGACATCTTTTTTCGATATTTTTTTTATGGTTTTTCCAATGCTTTATACATCCAATAAATTTATGTTCAGTACAACCACAAATAAAGCATCGATCAATTATTTTTCCTGAATCTTTTTCCAATGCTAATTATAAAACTCCTAACTATATTAATTTATTATAATTTTAGGAAACGAATAATAGTTATGATAATTATTATATAATTTTAGATAATACTGTAAAAATTTAATTATTTAAACATGGATTTCCTTCAATATTGACAATATAATTTTCGCCATGTGATACAATATTGTATCTACATCCGACAATTTTGCTTACAACATAAAGATTTGTCCTTAAATGTTCGGTAACTTCTCCTATCAAATACCTTGATCTACCATTTGCTAAACTTGCAGGTATTACTAACATATCTGCAAGATACTGATCAATACAAACATTTTTATTGTAATTTTTTAGAAACTTGGTTGCTGCTTCTTTTCCAACATATTCAGCAGATTTGTTTATTTCTCCTATTGAATCTCCTCCAATATAAGGCCCAAAGTCAGATTTAGAATAAACTAAAATCGATGTTCCTGGTGAAATAGCATTTTCAATAGATGCCATACAGCTGTTACAGATTAACTCATTTCTTTCTAATGTTAATATAGCTGAAGATATTTGGCGATCTAATACATGGCGTGGTAAATTAGAACAAATTCCTATAATTTTTGGATCAATTCTTTTATTATCTATAAGATCAATTAAATCTAAGTTTTTACAGGGAAAAATTTTTGCATTAACAATTCCACCTCCCTTTGGATAATATCCTCTTCTTAATACATCAATATTGAAGTTTATTCCAATAATTTTATAAGCCTCTGAAACTACATATCTCAAATAATCAATTGTAGGGCTCATTCTAACATCTGTTCCACCAATAATTTGTATATCGATAAATTTTTTAGATAAAGCTATAGATGGAATTAATGCCTGTAATACCATAGATATACTTCCAGCAGTACCAATATCGACTTTAATTGCCTTGGAATTATCTTCAAAATATTTATCATCTATATTAGGTATAAATCGTAAGAATTGGCTTCCAAGAATGAGATTTTCAACTTTAGCATTGAATATATTTGCAAGTGTTTTTATTGTATGAATATGTTGAGCTTGCAATCCACTTTTTGGTCTATTTGATCTAATATTGTATATTTCTACTGGTTTTTGCAAAAGTACAGATAGTGATATAGTAGATCTAAGTATTTGTCCCCCTCCTTCTCCAAAAGAACCATCTATCTTTAACAATAATATTTAATTTGTAGTAAAATTAATAATTAAATTTGTTACGATCAATCAAAATTATCTTTATGTTTACTATCTTATTTTAAAATTAGATACTAATTGATAATAGTCATTTAATATTTATCTATATTTAAACTAAAAGGATTAATAGATGAATATTATAATATCTTCTAATGCCTACTGCATATGTTTTAATAAATTGTGATCTCGGATCTGAAGATGATATAATTAAGGAATTAAAAAAATTACCAGAAGTTGTTGAAGTAAGTGGTGTCTTTGGTGTTTATGATATTATAGTTAGAATTCGTTCAGATTCAATGGATAAATTGCGCGAAGTTGTAACTTGGAATGTTAGAAGAATAGATAAAGTGAGATCAACCTTGACTATGATGGTAATTGAAGGTCAAGGAGATAAAGATATAAATTAACAATCACATCTGCTGTAAAATATTTTTTATTATTCTAATTGTTTTCATTATTTCTTCTTCATTATTGAAAAAGTGTGGAGATGCTCTGACTATTTTTTTTCCATTTAGTAAATCTCGTTCAGCCATTATAATTCCTTCTTTTTCAAGTTTTTTCTTTAATAAATTAGATTCAATTTTTGAACTAGAAAAAGAAACTATTGAATTGCGTAGTTTTTCATCATCTATTCCATGAATATCAATACCATCTATTTTCAATAACTCATTTCTTAAAATCGATGAAGTTTTCAAATTTTTTGATATTATTTTAGACATCCCTATTCGTAAGATGTATCTAATAGATGATTCTAAACCTGCGAGTCCGGGATAGTTACGAAATCCTGTTTCAAATTTTTGTGGGATATCCTTATGTACCACAGAATTATCTGAAATAATCTTTCCCGATTCTCCTCCTATACTATCTGGAATTAAAATATCTTTAGATTTTTCACTACAATAAAATATTCCTATCCCTAACGGACCACAAATCCATTTAAAACTAGGAAATGCCATGAAATTGCATTCAATTTTTTCAACATCTACATTTATAGAACCAACTGATTGAGCCGAATCAATACAATAAAGTAAATCATTTTCTTTTGCAATTTTTCCTGCTTCTTCTACAGGCATTATGGAGCCATTATTATACAATACATGACTCAAAACTAATAATTTGGATTCTTTTAATTTAGCTAATGCCTCTAATTCATCTATGTCAAAAAATCCATTTTGATCTATTTTTAATATCTTTATTTTTAGCTTTTTCCTTTTAGCTACATATAACCATGGAAAATAATTTGCGTAATGTTCATGTCTTCCTCCTCTAAGAATTATTATGTCTCCTTTTTTCCAATCTATGCTATTTGCAACAAAATTTAATCCTTGTGTAGTGCTTTGTGTAAAACTGACTTCTATTGTATTACAATTTATCAAATGTTTTATCCTTAATCTGGTTTCTTCCATCATCTTTTCCATATACTTCGATATATCTTCAGAGTCAGGGCCCTGTTCTGAATATTTTACGAGGAAATCTGTAATAGATTTTATAGAAGGAACAGATAAAGGAGCAATTGAACCATTATTTAAATAAATTTTTTTCAAAGTAATTGGAAAATCCTTAATAATTTGTTGTTCAATATCATCTAACAATATTATATTTTATATATTCAACATATTTTAATTCATGTATATATTGCATAATATTATATCCAATCTTTTAACTATTGGTGGATTAAACACACTATTATTTTATAATCCCTATGCAAAACTTTGTTTTACATCAACAATTACCTCTTATTTTAGAAAAACAACTTATCTTGATTTAGATACAACTTATACTGCTTATATTAGATCAAATTTAATAAAAAATTACTCTTTAAATGATATATACTTGTTTACACCAAGTGAAGGAGAATTGGAATCATCAATAAACAAAATACTTTCTGATATTTCCAATTCTTCATTATTAATAATTGATTCCTTAAACAGTTTTTATAATCTATATTACAAAAAAATTGATATGGAGTCCTTAAAAGGAATTTCTAATATTCAACATACTCTTTCAAATTTTTTAATGATATTATTAAAATTGTGTCAGTCTTTAAGAATACCAATTTTAGTTACTAGTATGATACGATATAGAAAAAAAAAAGAATGGATTAAAACTTTTACAAATAAGAGATTATTACAGAATAAAAGTACAGTAATTTTATTTGTAGAAATGCAAAATGAAAATATGTTCTTTCTTGATATTATAACTCATCCTACTTTGTTGCCGACAACTTTAACTCTAGATAATAATAATATAAATATGAAGTAATAATAAAATCAATAAATATTTTCAAGATATTATGTTAATGTAATTAATGTTTGTATATACTAAGATTTATAGTATTCATTATTTTAACTAATTAGATATATTGATTCCTTTATGGATTATATACCCTATAACTTTAGTAGTAGTTGCTTCTCTTTTAATGACATTAGAATCGAAAGGAGAATCAATAGAAGTTTTGCAAATTAATTCAAATCTTTCGTTAGATATCCAACTAGAAAAAAAAGTTATTCATAGTGGTGATAAACAGGCAATAGGTTTTTTTTTAAAAGATATTTCTAATAATAATAAAACAATTGATGCTAGAATAGAAGGTAATATCATATATTTATCAGGAATGGCAGAATCATTTTCTCTTAATATTACTAATAATAAGTTATATAATTATTCATGGACAATTAATCCAAAAATCCAATCTTATGGAACTGTATTGCTGGAAGTAAACGTGATATATAATGGATCAAAATCAAATGTTGCAAATTTATCATTTTCTATAGATGATACTAGCAATATAAATAAAAATGATAAGAATAAACATCACAATAGCTATAGTCAAATGCAACTGAAAATATTGTTTTAATTATTTATAAAAATAAATGAATATGTGTTATATTTATTGTAATTATATTCAATGTATTTATAATAATATAATTTAATTTCTTATTTTAATTAAATATAAAAAAATTTACTATAATACTTTAATATCTTCAATACTTGCTATTATATCACATATACTTCTTGAAGAATTTCAAAAATCCATATTCTATCCATTTTTTTAAATTAATTCTTTCTTAATCTTAACATACAATAAAAATATTAATAAACCATGAAGAATAGAAGCAGAAATGGAATCATAGCTTTCATACTAGAATCGGTAGCAAATAGCAGAAACAATAATGGGATTACAGCAACGAAAATTATGTATAGTGCATTCTTATCTTATTCGCAGTTGAAAGAATATCTTGCCTTATTACTAGAAAAAGAGCTACTTGAATTTAATTCTCACACACAAACTTATAAAACAACGTCAAAAGGTACTCATTATTTATCAATACATAAACAACTAAATGATATGATAGTTACTGCTAGCCAATTTAATTGAAATATCATCATCAACTATCATTTTATTTTTTTGTTTCTACTGCAGATATGATGATAAAAAAGTTTTCTCTATATGGTATTTAAAAAATTTATTTCAAATCTGCTATCTATTTTAAGCTTTTAGATACGAAACTATAAATTTTGTCTTATCTAATTAATAATTATATTTCTTGGATTCCTCAGTATATTTTCGTTTTTATGATCTTTCAATTAGAGAGCAAGAAATAATCTATACTCTTTTAATGAAGATATTTTATGTTATAGAAGAAAAATTATCGTTTGATGATATGGAAAGCCAACTTCCAAATTTCCTTTCAATTACTGATTATTCAACTACATTTATTGAAATAATTTTTCCAGTTAAATTTGATAATTACCTTTTTCAGACCATTTCAATTGAATATTGGAATTCTATTAAAAATATAATAAAAGAAATAAAACATAGACGAGGTAAAAAACCAGTTATATCTATATTTAGATTTAAAGGTATTACAAACCAAAGAGATTTTGATATTGTTTTTTCTCTAATGAATAGCTCAATTCGTTCATTCGAGATTGCCATAGAAAAAGTAGAATATCTTGTAGATATAGTATCTATACAATTAGGTTCTATACCACCTAATACTTTCGAAGTTATTTATTTTTATGATGAATCTTCTTCTAAATGGCTTCCCTATCAGGCAAAAAGCATTGAAAATAATTTTGTCAATACATATATCTTTAAAAATGGTTCGTGGGAAAGATAATAAATTAATATGTCTTTTTTTAAAAGGAGTATATTCTTAATGTCTTTGAGCGGGGGTCGCCTAGCCTGGTAGGGCGTGGGATTGCTAATCCCATGTTCGAAAGAACTCGTGGGTTCGAATCCCACTCCCCGCGCTTATCTTGGGGGTTTATACAAAATCAATAAAAATAAGGTAGGCAAAGATTCTTCAAGAAAAACAGATTTGACATATAATAATGAATTAACCTCCTGCTTGCAAAAAGAAGAAAAAGAAAAAGAATACGAAATTATAGTTTTGTATAAAAAAATAGATTCTATAACGAAAACCTGTTCAAAATTATATTTTAACAAAATATTAAAACGACTTGCAGAAGAAAACCAAGAAAATGCAATTATTATTTGCGATTATATTACTGCTGAAGAAACTGAACTTAACATCAAAAATTCTACAAAAGAAAGTAGAATAAAAGTAATTGTATGGCTATCAAATTTTCACAACAATAAAAAATCATTCAAACAAATGACAAAAAATGATGTTCTAGATTATCTCAATAGTTTGAAAGTCTGCAATTGACGATAGTACTCAACGCTGGATCGGCTCTTATAATGGACGACAGATGATATTAAGCAAATTCTTTAAATGGCTATACAATTCAGAGGAACCAGACCAAAGAAACCGATTGACTCCTTCTTGTATGAAAGGAATTAAACAATTACCCAGAAAAGAAAAAACTCCATACAAGCCTTCAGATCTTTGGGAATCACGAGAACATGCTATATTTTTGAAATATTGTCCAAGTATTCGCGATAAGTGTTATCATTCATTAGCAAATGATATGTCAGCAAGACCTCATGAAATTTTAAATCTGAAAATAAAAGATATTGTATTCAAAGTAACAGATGAAGGTAAACAGTATTCAGAAGTTGTAATAAAAGGCGGTAAAACTAGATCAAGAACAATTCCTCTTGTAGATTCTCTTCCTTATGTTAAAGATTGGATTAACAATCACCCACATGGTACAAATCCAGATTCTTGGTTATTTATATCGAATTCCAATACTACTTTTGGTTCTAAATTAACATATGATGGTCTAACTTATCAATACAAATACTTCTATAAAACTAGATATTTTCCTAAATTACTAGAAGATAAAACAATTCCTGAACCAGATAAATCTCTGATTAGAAATATGTTAACAGCATTGTAATATTCTATCTAGTGATTCTTGTAAAATAATAATAATTAATTTGACAATTTAGTTTTATAACAATAGCTTTAGCTAACCATAACATAACACATATACTGTGTGGAATATCTACCTCAGAGAAATAAACACAGAGGAGATGAATGACCTTCATTGGTTGCTCGATAATGATGCAGAATCAGGTTATCGTGCGAAAATGATCTTGCTTAGAGATGAAGGATACACACAGTACCTGAGATAAGAAAAATTACAAATCATCATGATAATAATATTAGAAAATGGATACATAGATTCAATGAAAAAGGTATTGATGGTATTATATCTAGAAAACATATACGAAATGCTCACAAGATTACAGAGGATATAGAAAGAAAGATTGTGTAGAGATAGCATCTAATGATCCCAGAAAGTACAGACTAAAATTCTCTACATGGTCATTACGTGTACTTGCAGGATACATAATGGAAGAAAAGAAGTTGGTAGAAAGCATCAGTCATACTGAGATAAAGAATGTCCTGGTAAAACATGGTATAGAGTGGAGGAATTCAAAGACAGTATTGGGTAAAAGCAGAGATCCTGAATACGAATTAAAAAAAATAGGATTGAAGAACTAAGATACAATACACCTCCTGATTCCGTATTGTTGTATCAAGATGAGAAAGGACCAATAGCAGCAAAAAGACATATGGTGGTACATCATGGTGTTCCATACAGTCCAAGATAGAAAAAGCACAGAAAGATAAAAGGAATTCTCAATACATTTGGTGTTTATGATCATACAAATGATCAAATGTATACACACTGCTATACGAAACAAGACCAGTGAGCAGTTTATAGATTTTATAAGAAGAATTGATTCAAAATATAATTCCAGTATAAAAACAATATTTGTTGTATTAGATAATGTACATCTATACACAGGTCAAAAAAGACAAGAAATGCAATAGTACGTAACTATCCAAGAATAAGTCCTTGTTTTTCAACCCACTAGATCTCCCCACCTGAACCTTATAGAGGTTAGATGGATGTGGTTACAGAGAAAAGCAATCAACAACTCTACATTTAGAAATGAATCTGATATTGGAAAAGCAGTATCTGATTGGACATGTAACTACAATAACTCTCATGGCAATATAACTAGAGATAGTTTACATAATGAATTCATGTGTTTGTTTACATAACTGTTAACAAAGCCGTGGAATTTGTATGTCTTTCGCCATTCTGCATTGACTGAAAAAAGCCAGATATTGAAAGAACATGTTTTACGAGATCATGCTGGATGGACAATGTCTAGTAAAATGCCACAAACTTATATTCATTATTTTGGTAATGAATCTTCAAAATCTCTCCTTCAACTCAAAGGTATCATTAAGAAAGAAGATATAGAAAAATCTAATGTTCTAAAATCAAGACAATGTCCGAATTGTCAAGAACCAAATAAACCAGAATCAAAGTTCTGTATAAATTGCAAGATGATTCTTTCGTATGACTCTTATACAGAAACATTAGAAAAACAAAAACAGAAAGATAACGATATTGAACAGTTGAAGAGATCTGTTGCATTCTTAACTGATAGGTTTAATGCATTCTTGTTGAGTCAGCCTGGAAATAAAATCTTATATGACGATGGTAATGATGATGATAGACAGCCTGGTGGAATAGTGAAAGGGATTGAACTAAAACCAGACATAAATAATAAAGCAGTTGGAACAGTAATCTCTTCTATTTCTAACGGCAACAATAATAAGAAAAAGTAACTTTGCTAAAGATACTTTTATGTCTGTTTAAGTTAGGTGAGCATTATCTAAACTACTATTTCTTCTGTTTATCATCTGATTGTTTTGCTAATTGTGATAATTGTTCATACCAATCTTTGGGAATCACTCTTCCATAAGCAGGCACTCTTGAAATTATAGTCACTGGATCAACTTTTGTATCCTTATTGATTAAAATCTGTGTATTAATTTGATTTTCAAATCTTTTCATTGATTCATCTTCTTTATTTTTATCTTTCTTACGTTCTTTTAAATGCTTTACATTTTTATTTCTTATTTCAGTCAATATTTTATAATGATTAGGATAGTTTTTCTCTAGAAGAGAATTTATTTTAGATGAAACTTTATTTTTATCTATTTCTTTATCAATTTCATTGTGAAAATAAAGATCTGAAAAGATATTATACATTTCATTTAAAGGAATAGATTTTTGTAACCAATCATAAAGGATATTATCTTTATATTCTTCTTTAAGATTATGTCTTAATTTACTAAACTCATTGAATGTATAAATTACAAATAAACCATATCTAATTATATATTCAATTAAACTTTTTTCTAAATTTTCTGGATAAAAATATCCAATAGAATAGACCATAGATTTACCAAATACCTCTGGGAAAAATTTCATATTGACTAGATATAACTGAAATAGATGGAAAATATCTTTTACCCTTTTTTCTATCATATTTTTTTCCATAAGATTGCTAAGATAATATTGAACCATTCTTTTTTGTAATTGTTAATTCTTTCTTTTTTTGTTTTAATTTATCTTTAATTTTCAACAGGTGTAAGTTCTAGATTGATTGACATTTCCAATTCATAATTTTTTAATTTTTCCTCAGTTCTCGTTTTTAAAGTTTCGAGTATTTTGTTTAATTGACATCCATTTGATTCAATGATTATTTTTAAAATTATTTTCTGTTTCTCATTACTAAATTCTTTTTTCTTTTTATTGTGTATATAGAATCCAGTGTATTGCATTAGTGCAATACTATTGCATATAATATATTTATAAATTATATAAATTACTTAAGTTGAAAAATAAAGAAATTGCAAAAATATTCTTAATCAACAAAATTTCAGCGACATTAATAATACCATTAGAAATAGCCAAAAGACATGGACTGAACGAACCTTCTCATGTGACAGTTGAAGAACTTCCTGATGGAATTTTAATTAGGAAATTGGAGGTTTAAGTTACTTGATTTTAAGTCCAGTATATCGAGAAAATAAATCAATAATAGATAATTGTTGGTTACATTGGTATTTCAATTTTGAAGAGATAATCCAGAGGATTAGCAACATGGTAGAGGAACTTTTAATATACAATCCGTTAATAGATCGTAATGAAGCAATAAAAATCTTAAAAAAAGACAATGCTGAATCTTTGAAAATCTTTACAATTGGTGATTTAAAGAGGTACATTTCAACAAAATGAATAAAAAAGAAGTAAAGAAGTAAAGAAGTTAATAACCGATCCCGAAGCGATTACTAATACTACCTATAGTAATAATATAAATAACAAGTTAATAAATAAATCGATTCTTCCTAATAATACTATTAATACCACTGATAAAATTAGACAAAAAAATTACGAGTTATTTAATATTGTATCTGAAACTGGAGATTCAATCTATTCTCCGGAATTCGAAGAATTAATAACAATAACAAAAGAAGAAGAAGAAGAAGAAGAAGAAGAAGAAGAAAGAGGAGGTAAAGTCTTCATCTCAGTGGATAGAATTGGAGATTTTATCAATCAACTACTACTAATCGAACAGAGGAGGTTAGGACCCTCTTTGTTAAACAATAATAAAAATGACATCTACTAATACTGATACTGATAATTATACTTCACATTATAAGAAGTTAGAAATTAGCGAAATACTTCAAAAGGAGGATACCATAACCTTTTTTGCAATAGATACAAGAACTAATTCAATTGTAATAGAGTTTAATCATAAATATCAACCAAAAACGAAAAAGGTTATTGGACCAGCAGATATAAACAATTGGACAAAATTCTCTGAGAAAGTTGTAAAAGAGTTAGTATCCCCTCCAATAGAAATTGATAGACCTTATGCTATACTTATAAAAGGAAACTTAGATCAGGAGTATGACAATATAGTTGATATTATATTAGCAAATAAGAACAAAAATAATAATCTATCTGGTATATCTGACATATATGACAATGTAAACTATAACAATAATTCTACAAATAAAAATTTTTTAAACGGAAAACAACAATCTCAACAAGAAGAACAACAAGCAGTAACAGAATCACAACAACAGCAACAACAAAATAATAATAATGAAAATGGAAGCACCGATCTTTTAGAACCGATATCAGTTAAAGAAGCCATTAGAGCATCGGAAGGACCTGTGTTGGTATCAGGTAGAATATCTGGAGTATCTAATACCTATAAGGTTATAACGAAAATAGAATGGAAATGTATTTCAGTTGATTGTCAAAATCAAGGTTTCCAAACTTTTTACGATCTACCTCTGTTTACCCCTCCTAAAATGTTGGATGATACAACAGGAGGAAATATACCAAAATATTTTAAATGTGGATGTGAAGGATTTCAAATCAAATATGAATTAATAAATGCAAAAGATATACAATTAGACGATATAGAAAATATTGAAGAACAATATGACCGTCTTAAAGTTATTCTGTATGGTAATGCTATTGATGATATAGTTTCAGGCGAAATAGTAGATATAAAAGGAAATATAAAAATTCAGAAAAAATCTAATGGTAATAATGCTAGATCCAGTAGTAGTAAATTAGTTAATATGCTTCATAGCAGCAATATTTTTTCTAAAAATAAAGAGAAAATTAGGATAACTGAAAAAGATATAGAGATATTTTATAAATGGAAAAAGATTTGCATTGAAGCATATGAAAAAGAGATTGCATTAGTCAAGAAATGTAAAAGATGTGCCCAAACAATCATTCCAATGACATTTGAACAACGAGTTACAGCAATGTTTGCTCCTAACGTAATAGGTCATAATGATAAGAAGATGGGAATTTTACATACAATAATAGGAGGAAATAAAACAAGTAATATCGATAATGGAAGAAGAGGTCGTATCAACACTTTACTAGTTGGAGATCCAGGAACAGCCAAATCATTGTTAGGCAAAGAATCTACTAAAATAAATCCGAATTCCAAATATGTTACCGCTTCAGGTGTTAACGGTAAATCACTGATTGGTATTGTAGAAAAAGATAATGATAATAGTCTATCTATCTCATATGGTGTCCTAGTACTGGCTAAGAACTCACATGTTGTCATTAATGAAATAGGTGCGATGCCATATGAAGATCAAAAGTACTTTGATGAACTAGCAGAGGAAGGAGGGTGTACTCTGGAAAAATACGGTAGACATTTTGAGATAGATGCACCAACTGCAATTATAGCAACTGCTAACCCAATAAAGACAAAATGGGAATCAAACCTTAAAATCTCTAATTCTGAAATTCCAGTAAAACAAAATTTGTTGCATAGATTTGATCAGATTTATGGTTTCCGTGATCTTGAAACTGAATCAGAATTAAAGAAGTATACAGATGAGAAAACAAGGATGAAGAAAAGAAAACCACATAATTATAATTTCCTTAAAAAATATCTGGAATATGTAAAGAACATAAAAGTCAAATACACAGGGTATTCTGAAAGGCGACTTGGTGCATTTTTTATAAAGACAAAAATGAAAAATGTTGGAACCATGAGGACATTCGATTCTATACAGAGGATAGCAGAAGCACAGGCAAAATTAAACATGTCGTGGGAGGTTGATGATATCATAGCAACGAAAACAATGGAGTCTTTAAAATTGATGTATGCACAATATGCAGAAATAATTGATAGTATAACAGATCCCAGAGATACAGTCCTTGAAGAATTTTATAATATTCTAAAGACAAATGAAGGTACAAGTTATACAATCTATGAACTCTGTAAGATAGGATCAGACAATAAAAAACAGATTAAAGAATATCTAAAAGATAAATGGAAGTTAGATACAAACAGAAATCTTCAAAACATTGTGGATATTTTAGAAGAAAGACCAAATATAAAAATCATAAGTCTTAAACCAAAAGTATTACAATATATTGTTATTGCTCCACCTCCTCAACAACAACAACTATCGCCGTCAACATCATTAGAAGAATCTGATACTACTGGTCTATCTGGTATATCTGACATATATGACATATATGACACTCCAAGAAATAATTATTCTGAAGAAAAAACAAAAAATAATGATAATTTTGAAAATGATACTGAGCCAAATCTGTCATATATATCAGATAGGTCAGATAGCAACCGAAAAGAAGAAACCATAAAAGGATTTCAAATGTCTGCTAAAGGTCCAATTTATGAGGTATCAGATGAACAATTTAAAGAATTGAATGGAGAAAATAAGGGAGGAGAAGGTGATGACAATTAAATTGACATTACAACAACAACAAATTTCTCCAACAAGAGTTGAAATAGAAAATGGTATTGATTTTATCTTATCACATTTTCAAGAGCCACCATTTCCAAGAAAAATATCAACTCACAAGTCAGAGAATCGACAATTTGAGGTACAAAATAAGGAAGATGTTATCAAGTCATTCAAAGATTCTAATTTTGTAGATTGTAGAATTAGTGCTTTTCCTATTTTAAAAGATGGATATTATACAATATGGGCACCAAATATTTTATTCATTGATTTAGATTAAGCAGATTTTAAATCGTTGAATGCTTTAAAATTAGCATTAAGCAAAACTCTAAGAAATATTAAAGATAAATTAAGTAACAATGAGGAGAATCTAGCACAGCCATCAGTATTATGGAGCGGAAATGGCTATCATATAATACAGCCGGTGGCATGTCATATACTTTTAGAAAATATACAACAATTTCAAAAATTAAGTAATAATCCATCTCAACAATTTTTAAGATTTGCTAAAGATTTCCTGTCTAATGGCAAAGCAGATAAATCAAACTATCCTTCATTTAGGTCATGTTTATTACGAGTCCCAAATTCAATTAATAAAAAATGTATTGTTAAAGGTGAAAGCAACTTAGAGAATTCAAAGGTTAAGATAATTCAGAGATGGAATGGACATAGACCTTCAATTTTTACAAGTGAAATTTTATATGATTTTCAAACCTATTTGATACAAAAGAAGATTGATGAGAAGGAACAAAAGCAAAAAATGCTATTGAAACTAAAAAGACAAAATAATAACAAAAATACTACTAACAATAATTATTATGAATGGATAGACAAAAAGATACTTGTAAATCCATTTGAAGATTGTAGAAAAATTATAGTTGATTTAATTTTAGCCGCATATTTGATAAATATCAAAAAGTTATCGTATGAGGCATCCTATCAAAAAATTAGAGAATGGTTAGATAAATGTGATAATCTAAAGAAATTAGACAATTACAATAATTTTGTTAATTATAGAATTAATTCTGCTCTTAAAACAGCAGCAAGTAAAGGGATAAGTCAAGTGTCATCATAAATGTCATCATACTCTCTTCTAAATCTACTATCTAGATATTCAAAAATTTAGTTATTTTAGTTAAATGATATGACATCTAATAAGACACTTGACTTAGGACCAATGAGTCTTTATAAAATTAAAACAGATATGAGATATAGTAATAATTTGTACCTTTTGATATTACAAAAGGGAAAAGAGGGAGGTTCATAATGACACTTTGGCTATCAAATCAGGCGTATTGAGTGATAGACAAAAGGCTGTTATCGAGGCAATAAGGATGCGGCTAAACGAAAAACAAAGTTTGGAATATCTTAAAGAGGTAGGGTTTGATATTGGTCCGGCTACTTACTATCGTGAGAAAAGAGAAAAGTTGAAGCAATGAAATTAAAGAGATTGTATCATGTAGCAAAAATAGGATTTCAAGATCAGCATTTAGATAGAATAGATAATACTGAACTTTGTTTAAAGTTGACGTGGGAAAACTATCATTTGGAGAGAGATCCTTTCAAAAAATTCCAGATGCTTAAAGATATCATCATGGTTCAGCCATATCTAAGTAGTTATTATGAGGCTTCAAAGTTAATTGTAGAGAAACAGTCTGATTATAATAACATCAAGAATCTAGTGCATCAATATGAAATAGATGAAGAGGATAATAGCAAGAATAATGCAAAATTTTGAAATACTACTGATATTACTTTTACGTATTTATTTACCAATATGTAGATATATGTTAAATTTGTATAATTATTATGTGTATAAATATTAATGTCGTTTATTGTCATATTTTTTGTAATAAATAATAATTGACAATATCAATAATAAAAGAAGTAGGAGAAAATTATTAGAATGGCTCAAATAACAAAACAGCAATACGAGGCACAGTTACAGCACATATTTCGACAATTGTTAGATGGAAAGACTGATGAAGAAATTGCTAAAGATTTGAATATTTCCGTTCGCTCGGTGCAAAGATACAAACGTAGGTTAGAGAGTAGGTATGGAGCATTTCAAGCGGCTAAAACAGACAGCACTTTATTCCTAGAATGTATCGCTTTTCAAGAACCGTCTTTTAAAAATGTATAGGATATTGGAACAAAAGGCTTTAGATCCTAAAACAAGTGGTACCGAGACAGCAAAGTGTTGTGAGGTAGCGGCTAGTCTTGCAATCGACGTACTGCGTTTGGAAGCGGAAGGGATAAAGGCAGTTAAAAACGGTTTGGTATCAATAGCAGCAGCAACAGCACATAAAAATGCTCTTAACAATTTAAGATCGCCATCATCGAATAATATTAACAATAATAATCAGAGGCAAAAGACCGATAGCACACTCTTTTTGGAATGTACAACTGTTTGAAAATAAGAAATACTCAAACTATACCAAGGCATTGAAGATCAAGTTACTTCTAAGGAAACTTCTGGAACTGAAGAAGCCAAATGTGCTGAAGTAGCAGTCAACATTGCTATAGATGTTTTGAAGATGGAAAACGAAGGAATTAAGGCAGTTAAAGATGCTCTGTTACTAGCAGAAAAGAGGCAGCAGTAGCAGGAATAACCAGCAGCAAAATTTAGGATCAAAAAATACTACTATAAGTGAGCATGACTTATGTCCAAGAAAAAGAATTTTATCCAAAGAACAAAAACACTTGATCAAGCAGTGTATGATTGATGCTCAGATATTATGGGTCTTGAGCAAACAAGAAACTATTGATTATGTCAAATCAAGCCTAGGCTTGATAGACTTTTCAGAAGGCTCATACAAGAAATTTAGAGCTGCAGGTGTCTAAGCGACAATGATGATGGCAGCAGCAGCAGAACTAGCGTCAAATGGATATCATATTATGCTCGTCAGGGTTTTGTTGAATTCTATCGTAAACGCATAGAAGAAATGGAAGTGATTCAGAAAGAGACCTTAAAACAATGGCATATTGAGATGAACAAGCCAGATACACAAAAAGATAAAAAACTTGATCATTTGAAGTTAGTTGCTGAATTAAGAGCAAATAATCAACATCTAACGTCATTGGGAATGGTTACTCCTATTATAGCAACAATCAAGAAATATAATAGATAATAATAACAATAAGGAAAAGATTTCGTCAGACGCCACATCATCATCATCAGCAATTAGTAGCAGTAGCAATAATAACGACGGCAGCAATATGATGTATTATGATGAATCAGAAGAAATTTGCTGACGGATGATAATATATCGTGTTGTTTTTCCTTTTTTCTTTCTTTAACAAGATAAATATACTACTATAACAGCAACACAAAAACAAAAGAGGAGGTTCATTGAGGTTCATGTATGTTATATACATGTCCTCTAGTCTGGTTTCTTCAGTCCAAAGAACTCCAGACAGAACCTTCTTATTATTTAAACAATCTTAGAAGAAAATATAGTTAAAATAAATAATTTAAAAAAATTTACAAATTGATCTATTTCTTTAATTAATGATTAATCTATTACTCTCCAGCGAGATATTTCTATTACTAAATATCATTGTCCATTTAAAAACCTCTGCAATGATAGTTTCACAACCGATAAATAGTATAGTCTTTAGGTATTTGAAAACACCTCAATATATCATCGGTAGACAACAACATCGAGGAATAAACAATTGTGAGCATCTCATAGTCATAGCCTGAATGAATAGATTCTATCTGCTAATCCAGATTCCCAGTTCATCTCTCTAGTTCAGGCTATGACAATTAGTTTATCTCGTTTTAAATTACCTCCAATTAATCTATATTTTATTACTTTAGTATATTTAATCAAACAAAGATGCCATAGTAGTTAGTCATTGCCATAGCCCCACCTACCAACCAATAAAAGACTAATCATCAATCATAGGCTATGACTTTTACTATTAATAGCAATAATGTAAAGATTAAATCCATCTATTACAGACAAAGGTAACATATATTCAGTTAAACTATAATAGGTTACCAGAATAACCAAATTGGTTTTGCAGTATATTCAACACAACAAGCCACTATAGAGAATAACATACTTTACCAAAATACTTTGGCAGGAATAACACTAGTTAACTCCAATAATGATGTACTTACTTTGAATTCTATTACTGAATCTGGGAAATGGTATTTATGTAGACAATCAAAGTAACAATAACAATGTTAACTTTAACAATGTTCTTTTGAACACAGTTGACCTAAACAACGCTAATGGATTACCAGTAAATACCAATGCCAATACATATGACCAAAATAACTGTATGACTTCTAATCCAAGCGGTATATGTATAGGTAAGTAATTAATGAAAAGTTCCTATCTTTTTATTAACATTGATGATATATGAAGATAAAAAAGGGTTTAAACCAAACAAAAAAATTGTTGTTATAGTCTGGACTGACTTCTGATTATTAACTCACGTTTAACTAGTTCAGACTATAATAATAATACAACAATTAACATTGTTTACCTATTTTTAAATATTTTATAAGTAAAAGA
>CAWIYT010000098.1:0-30508 GCA_963840085.1 uncultured Nitrososphaerales archaeon | reverse complement strand
GTATTTGCTATTTGTTGTCTTTGCTGGTCAAATAATTTACTCTGTTTCTTCTTTGGTAGTGTTACTTTGTTTTTTAATTTCGTTTTCGAGATTTGTCATCTTGTTAACAGTTACCTATGTTCTATCTCCTTATAAATCCTAATAAACTTGAAAATTAAATGTAAATTAGAAAGTGATATTATAAATTCTGAATTCTATATTTAATAAATAAAGGTAGAGTAAATTTTGAATAATTTAATGGTAATACTTTTCATAATTCGTGAAGGGACAGGTAAATTTGATTAAAATAAAAATAAAAGAAAGAAATTCAAATTTATTTATTAGAATATTTTATAGTTAACGCAGTGACTTTTTCAGACCTACAAATTTCAAAAGAAGACAAGGACTGGTTATACCCTCAAATGATTAAAGGCAATCAAAAAAATTTCTGAAGACTCAATTAATCTTGTCTTTTCTTCGACAAAACTATCAGAGTTAGTAGATTATGGATAAAGACAAGAAAGGATGAATAGCAAAACTTTGTCAAAATACTACTCAATTTATTATTACTATTAAATGTAGTGAACCCGAGAAAACTACGGGCCCGTCGGGAGTGGAACCGGCCATGTAGTAGGGTTCTATTACATCGTATTTAGCTTTTATTATTAGAAACTTATTTACATCTATTAAGTAAAGACTAAAATCCTATTAGGTTTAATAGTCTGGGGTGGATTTGCACGCTCAGTTGCGATAGATGACTAATTATGTCATGTTCTTATATTATAATCAAAGATATCTTTAGCTTTTGGGTAACTTAAATAAAATTATAACAATAGTAGAAAAGAATCTTATAAGTAGACTGTTGAATTTAATATTAGAAAATATAAAATTATAAAATTACATATATTTTACAAGTATACAAAATAAAAAAGATTGTCAATCAAGGTAGAAAGAAAGACTAAGATAGTGCATTTACTGCTGCAGTCAAGTTATCAGTTGAAAGTTCTTGGATAGGAACTATTCTATATATTGTTCCTTGGAATCCAACAATATAGAGGTAACCATCAGGTCCAACTTCAATATCAGTAATTGCACCAAAACCTTGTCCAAATATTATCCCTTCATTTTCATCATCAGAATCTGCTAGTTTATCTACAAGTGGTTCTTCTAGAACTAGTTCTGTTCTATCTTCGTTTAAATCAAAATGGTAAAGATTTCCTTTATCTATATCTCCTACAAATATATCATTTTCATATTGTATACCCAATTTATTGGAATTAAGGAACTTGATTGCACTTGGACCAAGAGATTCACGCCATGTAAATTCAGGAGAACTATATTTTCCTTTTCCGCCAAAATCTACTAATCCATTTTCAGAATGTAGTGGAGCTATGTCAGTCATGTCTTCGTCGTCGTCTAGTGTCCATACACCTTGCACCTTATTCCATCCGCTATTAAATCCTGGTTCAACCAGATTAATTTCATCACCAAAGTCTTCACCATTTTCTGTATTCCATAGTTTACCTGTTATAGGGTCAAAATCAAGTCCAAAGCTGTTTCTCAGTCCATATGAATAGTATAAGTTTAAGGGTACTCTATCCCCTAGAGGACTGTTTGTTAGAGGCATACCATCTTGAGTAATCCTTAACATACCACTAGTTCCATCAGGCTCTCCACCAGATTCCTGATTCTGAGCTTGATTTCTATGGCCACCAACGTCACCAATAATAGTATAGATATTATTATCAGGTCCAATCATAAGAGCACCACCATTATGACTTGAGCCAGGTATAGCTGGTAGATTTAAAAGTACTTTAGGATTTACTAATTTGTTGTTTACTAGTTCATACTCGTAAACACGATTACCTATCGGAAATTCGCCTAGTGGAGCTTCTGTAAAATATAAGAAAATATTTGTAGAATTGATTTCTTCTCCTTTTGATACAGCAATTCCTAACATACCCCTACTATCGTCATTGTCAACATTGACTTCTAGTAATGGTTCTGCTAATATCTTACCATTTACAATCCTCTGTACTGTACCTTTATCTTTCTCTAAAACTAAAATATCATTTGGACCTAAAAACGCAATACTGGTAGGGGATGTAAGACCTTCAAAAACTACTTCTGCCTTCAAATTAGAATCATTAAGAATTGGTCCTTCAGAAATTGGTTGAGCACGTGTAGCGTTAGCAACATTATTAAAGTTAAAAAAAGGCATTATTCCTATTATTATTAATAAACATAACAAAAGTCCAAAGGTAAGTAATGGCATAGCCATATTTTTTTTAGACAGATAAAATATAATTGAAGTTGTAAGGTATGCTTGATAATATTGTATTATGAAATTAGCTTAGTTAATATTTATTATTATTTTCATTTGTTAATTGTTATTACTAAATCCATTTCTAAATATATTATATTAATTATTACTTGTAATTTTCTATAGCAATAATACTTTAACTTTTTATAAATTAATTAGAATCTTATTAAATTTATTTGTATAAATTAGAGTCACCTATTAACAATAGAATTCATCTGTATAGTAACGTGTTCTGGGTGGATTCGTCCATATAGTAGGATTCTATGACATAATATTTAGCTTTTGTTTTGAATCTTTTTATCATATTTTATAAGATAAAGAATATAATGCAATTTTAATAATTTAAAGTAGACTCTTACATCTACAACGTTAATTAATTATTGAATTATTTACCTCAAAGAATCTCAATTTACCTGGATATGTAATTGGTTTTTTAAACATTTTTGCATTTCTAATTAAAAATCCATGTTTGTAACCATCAAAATATTTTGAAATAATCGAAAAATGTTTTTGTTTATCTCTATTAAAATCTTCTTGATTACTATAAACTTTGACATCGTATAAAAATGCAGAACCTACTATTGCTCCAATCGAAAGCTTATCGATTTCAATATCCAACCTTTCGCAAGCATCGACATCAATATTTTTTGAAGCATGAATAAGAAATTCTCCTCTAAATTTTGTATTCCATTTTCGTAACTCTATGGTTTTTTCTCCTAGAGCCAGCAAGTCAGCGAAAGGCTGCTTCAAAGATAAACATTTCATGAATATTATATTATAATATTTATTCACAAGTCATAATATAAGAATTCATAAAATTGATAGAATAAATTATTGATGCTATTCTGATGAGGAGGTAGATTTTCAATCTTTTAAATATCGTCTCTTTTTTTAATTTTAGATTCTTATGAATCATCTATTTTGACTATAAATTAATAAAACTCCGGAAGAATGATTTGTATTTCTTAGCCGTGCAGGAAATCATTCTTCACCTATGTGATTGACAGATAGAGGTTTTTTGATGAATATTTTTATTGGTATAAATAGATTCAAAATTTGTTTATTAAAATTTGAGGTAGTTTGTCATATAGGATTTCACGTGAGAAATAGTTGTTTTTCAGGTTGAAAAATGAACTTAAAAATCTAGTGTGATTTATTATTATTTCAAATATATATTCTATTATTGGAAACTTATTATTTTATAATCAAATATATATTAAAAAGTTACAGCATGTAGTCTATAGATTAAGAAAATACAACTATTATTGCTGCGGATATCAAAGAAAATCCTAATATACTTAAAGTTATCATATTTTTTCTATTTGCTAACATAATTGACGCATATAATACTTAAGGTATAACTTTTAATATCATTTCTTTTTGATATGTCGTTAAACATTATTTGATAAATGAGTAAAATATACTGGTTTTTGGAACCTAGATAATATTGATAAAAGATTTGGAAAAGGATTTAAAAAAATACAAATCCAAACTAGTAGTTATTAAAGGTGACTTTTTTCTTTCGGATTCACAAATTACAAAAGAAGGAAATATCCTCAAATGATACAAGCAATTAAAAAGGTTAAAGATTCTATTACTCTTGTATTTTCTCCAACGAATTTGCCAAATTTAATAAACCATAGATAAAGTCCATTTAGAAATATTATATTAATATAAAATATTAACCTTTTTCAATTATATGTGCTATTCATATTTTAGCATTTAACAGATGCATGTTGGAAGGATAGTCTTTATAGGTAGTATGGTTCTATTAGATAGTATCTAGCTTTTTATTATTATTAGTAACTTATTGTAGAATTGGTTTTTTATTATCAGAAAGGTATCGGAAATAGAAATTTACAAAATTAACTTGTATTGTTTTCCGTGGTAGTTTGTTGTAATAATTCTCCAATTTCATTATGTATTTTTAGTAAATTTAGTCCTTTTTCTGTAGTTTTATAGGTTTGAGTCCCATTACTATATTCTAGAAGATTGTTATCAATCAAAACAGAAAGGTATTCTTTTAATTGCACATAACTTAGAAAAGCTGTGTACATAATTTTTGTCTTGGTTGCTCCTCCATTCGTAGCCTCCAGTATATTACGTACTATTTCCGTTCTACTTCTATATTTCATATTGTTATATAAGTGATTTAATTATTTTAGTTTAATATCAAAGTCATAGATAAGATAATTATAGTAACATTCAATAGGAGAAATTACAAATAAATAAAGAAATTTTAAAATCTTCATCTGCCATTCAAGAGATTCAATACTAAAAAATCGTACTTCCAATTTAATTATTTTACTTTAGATAAAATTTTGATATTTTTGCTATATCATTTCATAATAATCCAAATAGTCAATGTCATTAAAAGAGTTCAGCTTCAAACAGTAGGGTTCACAAATATTAGGCAAGCTGGTCGGGAGTAGTGTCCTCCATGTAGTAGGGTTCTATTACATTGTATTTAGCTTTTATTGTTAGAAACTTGTCTCAACAAATGAAAATAAATATAATAAAAATTATTATTGTAGTATTTATCAAGTCAAACAAAAATTTCATTATTTTACCAAAATGACGAAAATTGGAGATTTTTTCTTTTAAATTAATAAAATTGAGAAATGTAATGGAAAAAGTATGTGAAATGCATCTTTTGATATGTTATAAAAATTTTGTTATGTTATAAAAATACAAATCAGGTGTTCAATTTGTTGAATAAATTTAAATTGTTAATACGAAAATTCAATATTATGACTAGTAATCCAATTCGTCCTAGTGAAATAGAAAAAGATGATGAATTTATTGTTATAGATGTGCGTGAATCGGATGAACTTTCTGAGGGTAATATTGAAAATTCAATCCATCTCCCACTAGGAAGTATAATACGAAATGCAAGGCAAGGTAAATTAGATAAATATAAAGATAAAAAAATAGTTACATATTGTAACTCGGGTTATAGAGGAAATATTGCAGCAGAAGAATTGAGCAAATTGGGTTTTAATGTCTTTAACTTAGAAGGTGGATTTCAAGGATGGATGAAAAGTCGAAAGTAACTCATGAAATAAGATACAATATCCTATAGTTAAAAATATGGTTAATAAAAATACTGATGCTGAAGATAAAATCAAAACTAATAAAGACTCTTCAATTAAACTAGGTCTAAAACCCAATACTAACCAATTTCTTTTGTTAATAGTGGTGAATGCATTTGTTGGAGCAATGATTGGCCTAAATAAAAAATTGTTGATTTTAGACAAGGAAAAAGAGAAAGATGCCATAAATAATTCCAATCAATACAGTCAGAAGTATAATAAATTTTATCTTCATAATATTATTATTGTATTATTATTATCTATAATTTAACCTTTAATCATTTATGAGATTTTTTATTTATTATTATTATTCTTGACTTGTTGCTACTGCTGTTTGTTTGTTCGTTCCATTTTTTCCACTATCTATAAAAAAGGTGATTAGTTATTAGTCATCATCATCATAATCTTATTCTTCTGCCTCTTCCATTGCCTCTTCTTCCTGTTCTGTAGCTTCATCTGAATCTATTATCAGTTCAACATCATATCCTTGTCCATAACTATCTTTTCGTATGCATTTTGTGTTTGTAAAAAGAAAGGATTTGCTAAGAGAAGTGAAACTATAGTTATTCCTACTACAGTTAATATGTTGTTCATTCTCCATTAAATAATAAGTATTATTTTATTAACCTTTTCATATTTCAATAGATACATATTATATTAGATAACAAAAATACAGAATTATAAAAAACAAAACTTTTTCTCAGTAATAAGCAGTACCTAATATCGATATAATTATCAAGTATAATGTAAACTTTAGAAATATATTCTCTACCTCTGAAACTTTTATTGAAATAAAAAAAGGTAATTGGTCTTTATTATAAAATCATGATACGAAAGGAAATAAGTATTTGTAACAGGTATAACTTTAAAAATGTTAATGAAATGTATGATCCTAAAATGGATCTATGGATTACACTTAACTCTATGCCTTCAGAAAGAAGCGGAATTAGTGCAACATCAATCAATAATGCTACAATTTACGTATTCGGAGGAGAAAATATGACTAAAACATATAACAATAATGAAAAATAGAGCTCTTGCGCAGTTACATTAGATCTACATCTTATTCTTAACCTGATATATTGTTACGGTAATATGCTATTCATTATTCTGTAGTTCACAAGACCAGATACAATGTCTGAAATATGATCATATCTTTTCAGTCTGTTCCTGTATTTTGTGCCTATAATACAAAATTTCTTTATCCTGCAAATGGTATGCTCTATTATACTTCGCTGTCGGGAATGATTTTTGTTATACTCTTTTTCTTCCTCAGTCAAATCTATATTTCTTTTCTTCTTCTTTACCGGTAGACTATACTTTACAGTAGGAAAATCTTTTTCACATCCTAAATATCCTAAATCCAGTACATTCTCTACCTGTGATGGTGTTTGAGGTTGTTCATCCTTGTAAACGGTATAGTCATGCTGTCTTCCCTTCTTGTGATGTCTTGATTTATACAGTATTTCTCCTTCCTTGTTTACCATGTACTGTGTCTTTACAGTATGTCTTTTCTTCTTGCCTGAATAGTATTCTCTCTTTTCTTATTATCTTTGGGTCTTTGTATCTCCTGTTCGGTTACGTCTATAAATGCCTTAAATTCAGGAAAGTACCTTTCTACCTCCTCTACAGTTCTCAATCTTCTAGTTAGATTGTACAATTTTTGAGGTAATGGAATACACTGCTTTACCAGTGGTTCTATGTGTCTTATATCTCTGTATATGTTACTCTGATCCAGATCAAATAGAAAACCAGAAAGGGTATGTGTTATGTACATTCTGTAGTACATGAAGCATAAGAAATCTATCTCTTACCTGTAGTTTGAAATGATTTCCTGCACCTACCTGTCTTATTCTCTTACTTTTAGAGAGACGCTTTACCTCATATTTTGGATATCTGGATTCTATTTCCATGTAAATTGAATCAAATTCAGATAGTGCCAGTCCAGTAAAGGACCTAAATAACAATGGTTTCCTGGATAATCTGGAATAATTTAGCAAATCTATGAAAAAAAATTGCTAAACAGAGGAATATAGCTGTAAGACTTTCTAATCATGCAAGAGATCTATTGTAATTCGTTCTAAAATAAATTTATCTCCATCTTTTCTACCATGAACCACAAATTTTAATTTATTACCTTTCATTCGATATTTAAAAAGATATCATCTATCGGACCGGCAAGGAATTAGGTTTGTCAAATTGTTTAATTACTCTTTTTTCACATTCAGTTCCCTCTGGTGGTCTTAGGTCGTCACCAGAAACACATGCATGATATCTGTCTCCAACTTGTATTAAACCGATATCTGTCTTCCTGTCAAAGGTAAATGTTCTTGATATTGTATTATCCTTACTTTTGTCAAGTTCAGCTTGAACATCTTCTATAAATTGAGAGATATCATCTTTTATATTCTCATAAGCACTCTCATAAGCACTATTAAAATCATTTTACATTCTAATTAATAGACATTAACTTAGCACAGAGTTCGTTACCGTTTATTGATGGCATACTATAATTAGAGAGTATCAATTCATAAGCATTAGGATTTATTTTATATGATTCAATGCCTCAATGCTTCAATTGGGACAATAAAGTCACAAACCTTGAAACCATCACTATCCCATATTTCCTGAAATAAGTCGATCAAATCTACTTCATCATCAATGATGACTATATCTTTGGCTAATATTTCACTATTTTTTGGATATACAAAATTATTTAAATTTTATTTAATGTTTTGATGATTATTTAATAATGTATTAATTTCTTTAATCAAATCTGCAAAAAATATAATATATTATATTATATACTGACTAACTAAATTTCGTTATGTTGTAAATGCTTATTGTTCATAACATATTTAGCTAAGTTATAGATCCAATTATGCTAATTGATTTCACGTAGACTACTAGATTCTTTTTATAGAAAAGAAACAAATGCTAACATAAAAGAAAGAATACTACTTGTTAAACGTGTTAGATATGATAAACAAGAAGCAGCATCAGCAGCAGAAACAGAACTAGGTAAAACACGAACATGGGCTTACAAATGGTTACATAGATTTGATAAAGACGGATTAGATGGATTAAAAGATAAGAAGAGAACAGGTAGACCTCCAGATGTACCAAAAGATGTAATGGTAAAAATAAGACAAGAATTAGCAGATAGCAGTTCGGGATGGGATTTCAGACAGGTAATGGATCTTATTTACAACAAAACTGGAGTCAGATATCATGAAGTACATATCTACCGTC
Organism: uncultured Nitrososphaerales archaeon; assembly: GCA_963840085.1. GTDB lineage: Archaea > Thermoproteota > Nitrososphaeria > Nitrososphaerales > Nitrososphaeraceae > TH1177. The sequence goes on along the minus strand of CAWIYT010000098.1, from coordinate 21,862 downwards.
TATTACACAAATGGGGCTTCAAATCCAAAGTACCGCAAAAAAGATTTGTAAATACTGCTTCAATAAAGGACAAAAAGAGATTCAAAAAAGAGTAAAACAGATTCTATCCAGGTTAAAAACGGGTTGGAATATCATTGTTCAAGATGAATCAATATTTGTTTATGATTACGTAGTAAGAAGAAAGAAATGGATTATCGTAGATAAAAGACCGATAGTAACAGTTACTGGTTCTCATAAAAAGACAATAGTATTTGGTAGTCTATCTCTTGAAGGTAAACAGTTATTCAAACAATATGATAAATTTAACAGCGATATATTTGTTGATTATTTAAAACAGATACATAAAAAATTTGGTAAATGTATTATATTTGTTGATAGAGCAACTCCTCACTGTTCCAAAATCACCAGAAAGTTTCTTGCTGAGAATAAAGATAGCATCAAACTAGAATATTTTCCAGTTGGATCTCCAGAATTTAGTGCAGTAGAGGAATGCTGGAGACAAGGAAAATATAATATTCTTTCTTGTTATTACAATACATTTGATTCTCTAAAAGAAGTAATTTATAGTTACTATAGAACCAGAAAGTTTAATCTAAATATCGTTCAATATCTCACTAGAAGAATAGATTAACGAAATTATGTTAAAATAAATTTATCTCCATCTTTTCTACCATGAACCACAAATTTTAATTTATTACCTTTCATTCGATATTTAAAAAGATATTACCTATCGGGCCGGCAAGGAATTAGGTTTGTCAAATTGTTTAATTACTCTTTTTTCACATTCAGTTCCCTCTGGTGGTCTTAGGTCGTCACCAGAAACACATGAATGATATCTGTCTCCAACTTGTATTAAACCGATATCTGTCTTCCTGTCAAAGGTAAATGTTCTTGATATTGTATTATCATTACTTTTGTCAAGTTCAGCTTGAACATCTTCTATAAATTGAGAGATATCATCTTTTATATTCTCATAAGCACTTATTAAAATCATTTTACATTCTAATTAATAGACATTAACTTAGCACAGAGTTCGTTACCGTTTATTGATGGCATACTATAATTAGAGAGTATCAATTCATAAGCATTAGGATTTATTTTATATGATTCAATGCCTCAATGCTTCAATTGGGTCAATAAAGTCACAAACCTTGAAACCATCACTATCCCATATTTCCTGAAATAAGTCGATCAAATCTACTTCATCATCAATGATGACTATATCTTTGGCTAATATTTCACTATTTTTTGGATATACAAAATTATTTAAATTTTATTTAATGTTTTGATGATTATTTAATAATGTATTAATTTCTTTAATCAAATCTGCAAAAAATATAATATATTATATTATAAAATATTAATCATATCGTATAATAAACAAACATTTTATATAATGAGTAATAATGTTGTAGAAGTTATTTTTTTTATTGGAACTTTAAGATAGAGAAATTATAACATCAGTATCTTTAAGATCTTTGGTTTTAATTACCATTCAAATTCAACAAGTTTTTAAACAAACTGCTTTTACTATTGTTTGCTACTTTATGCAAAGTTTGTCACACTTTGGTTTCATGGGTGTTATAGTAGCCTCTAACACCCAAAAAAACAATAATCCTATTATTTTTTATTATGCATGTATATTATACAATCTCAATTCATTTGAACCAAATGTCAAGAATGAGTATAATCATGCAAGTCTAATACCCATTAATGTCATGACTTTTTTCATTTCAGATTCACATATTACAAAAGAATACAAAGACTGATTAATCTTCAAATGATACAAAATCAAAAAGGTTATTGCGGCCTCTATTACACTTGTATTTTCTCCTACAAACCTGTCAAATTTAGTAAACTACGAATAATGATAAGAAAGTATGATTAGCTAACTTATGCCAAAAGACCACTTAATTTATGATTATTATCAAATATAGTTAACCTGAGAAAACTACGGGCTCGTCTGGAGTAGAGCCTTCCATATAGTAGGATTCTATTACATAGTATTTAATTATTAGAAAGCCTATTTTAAAGTTATTTTTGTTCTCATTTTCATAAATCTTGCAAATACGTTATGGATTGAGGGATAATAATGAAAATAATTTAATCTCAATTCTTACTGATATAATATAATATTATTAATATGAGATTCTCCTTTATATCGTATTCCTTTTGAAATGCTTAGTTATATATCCAGAATCATAAGAGATGATTCTTTTTAGTGTCTAAAACTTAAACTGAAAGATATTATTTAAAACTGATAAGGAGAAAGGTAGAAATACTTTTTACTAATTATTTAGAATTCTTTAACTAACAGCATTTAATTTATAAGCTATGTTCCTTTTGCATATGAGTAGAGAGAGCGGTCTCATTTTTAGCAATATAATTACATATACTACAAGTTTTTTTATCTTTATGCCCTTGTAAGTAATCAGCAAGCCGCATGAGATAAATTGTAATACCCCACATGCTTATATTAATAAAGAATCATATTTAATAATTATATTATTTTCCTTCGAAATAACAAAGACAAATTCTTAAATGAATCACAAATAATTAGGTAAGTTAATATGAATAATGTCGAGAATTTCCATTTTTAAAAAATATATTTCACTTTGCAATATTAGTTTCTATTCATTTAAAAAAAGTATGATACATAATAGTTATAGAAAACCTTGATTGCTAAAAATATCTTAATCATCCTCAGATTCATTTTTTAATGATAAGAATTTCAATTTATCTGGAAAGATATCAAATTCTTTTATAATATTATTAGCACTACTTTATTGAAAATAACAGTTTCTATCAATGTTGTAATTTTAATGATGGCTATTGGAATTAGTACATTAGTAGGAGGCTTTACAGGATCAGCAATTGCACAAGGAGATAATCAAACTAATGTTGGACAAGGTAAAAATAATACAGACAGTGAAAATCGGTCAGGGTCTAAAAGACATCTTAGGTGGCGGTGGGAGTCAATAAGTCAATTCGAATTCAAAAACCGAGTAGGGATAATGTAATGTTAAAGTTAATATAACATTTTGAACGTACAATAAATAAAATTGTATCTTCATAATTTTTACCAAATATACAAATTAATAATTACAATCTCTTTTATTGTTATAATAAACGGCTTTCTGATTACATTCGAATATAATCTTGCTTATTCACAATCAAATTCCGAGGATACAGATACTGAGAATTGTATAACTAATCAAGAAGCCTCTGTTCTACAACAAGCGTCTACTGAATCAGATACTTATTTAAATAATTTTCATTTTATCAAAAAATTCGATAAAGAAGGTAATCTTGTAGATAGTTGGGGTAACGTAGGATCAAAAAATGGACAGTTTCTTCATGCTCACGGAATAACTATTGATTCTCAAGATAATGTGTACGTGAGTGATGCCGAAAATTGCAATATTCAGAAATTTGATAAAGATGGAAATTTTATTACTAAATGGGGTACAAAAGGTATAGGCCCTAGTAAATTTTTGCAACCTGAAAGTATGGCCATAGATTCGTTAAATAATATTTATGTTGCTGAATATTCAGGGAAAAATATTCAAAAATTTGATAGTGAGGGCAAGTTCATCAAGATGTGGGGTGAAGAAGGTTCAAAGAAAGGTGAATTTAAAAAACCATGGGGAGTTGCAGTAGATTCAAAAGATAATGTGTATGTTAGCGATCAAGCCAATCCAAGAGTACAAAAATTCGATAGTGAGGGCAAGTTCATCAAGATGTGGGGTAAAGAAGGGTCAAAGAAAGGTCAATTTGTTCATCAACATGATATAACAGTAGATTCAAATGATTACGTCTATGTCACGGATGGTAGACAAAATTCTAGAGTCTCAGTATTTGATAGCAATGGCAAGTTCATAAAAATGTGGGGAAGTGAAGGAAAAGACGAGGGTCAATTTATCGAAGATCATGGTATAGTTGTCGATTCTGAAGGTAATGTCTATGTTGTAGATACACGAAATGTTAGAGTACAAAAATTTGATAGTGAAGACAACTTTATCACCATGTGGGGTTCGCTTGGATGCAAGGATAATCAATTTCTAATTCCTCATGACATAGCAATAGACTCAGCAGGTTATCTGTATGTTACGGATAGTGGAAAGTCACATTTTAGAGCAAATTACGATTGCAATCAAGATGAGAATAAATAATAACAACCGAAATAATAAATGAATAGTAATAAATTATTTCATCTATAATTATTTTAGAATCGCTTATTGTCTAGAACTATGTGAAAAGATGGCATATCATATAATTTTTCAAATCGGTTATGATGAATTGATTGTGAAATAATAAATGAGTCTATATCAGAATATATACAAGCCAATAACAATCCATAGGACTATAAATAATCGAAATTTAGGAATTAAAATTTAAATTACTATTATTTTTTATTATAGAATAGCCATAGCCTGAGTGGATGGACCAATACAGATCAGGTATGGGTTATTGACTATGGCTATTCAGGCCCTTATGTTTTTTTGACGAAGAATAGTGTAACATGTTTTACATTGTCGGGTATTTAAAAATCGGTGAACCTAGTTAATCTACTACTAGTAATAAATCGTCATAGCCTGAACATCGTTGAATGCTGATATTGAATGTGAACATACAAGAGTAAGTCCAGACTATGACAACTGACTTTGTTACAGTTGTTGCCCTGTTCTCCGTCAAATGGTAGATTAATGACTAAATTAGCATTGGCAGAATATACTTATTGATATTAAATTCTCATTCTATTATGTTCAGAAATTAATTTATTAATTTAATTAATTTTTATTTTACATTCAAAAACAATAATCTTATTTATATGACCATCTTTAAGTATTAATGCTACCTGCTCTGTTTGCACCAACAATCCATCAAACATGTCAAGAAAAGATTGGTATTATTGTAGCCTCTGATACCAATCTTAAATGTAAGCAATTAATGAGTTATCTTTTTCTTCTTCAGAAGAATAAAAGTTAAGAATATTTATTGTTAATAAATGAAGGAGAAAGGATTGACCCATAAAACTAGTTATAGAGTCAATCCCGCGTTAGATACGATTCTATGGTTGTAGAATTTATTTGTAATTATAGTTAAATAATGTTATAAGGATTTTGTTGGAAGTTAGTGAGTTAGCACTAGAACCAATAACCTTGTTTATTTAATTATGTTGGGCAGTTAGAGGATATGGTTTTCCACTAAATGGATTCGGAATTGACGCACAATCTCCTATAGCCTATACATTAGAAAAACTAATTAATTCCAAATTATCTTTATTTTGATATGATCTTTCTCATCGTATTCATAGTTTAATTAGTTCATCGGGGTGTAATTACCAGCTGTTCAAATTATAGTATATATTTTCGTCATTATCCAGAATTATTTTATTTATGTAACAGCTTTGGTCATCCTATTCATTTTAAATTCTATTCCTTCTTTCTTTTCAAGAACAGTTTTAGCATATTCGCCTAAATCCTTATTTGCTTTTGTTAATATATTTTGATATCTATATTATAGTTATTTTTATATTTTTTCTGTAATCTTTTTAATTTATCTATTGTAGCAAGACCACTTCCTAATATTATAATATTAATATGTAAATCGGCCCAAATGTTTCTTTCTGATCTATTCTCGTATTATTTGATATATTTTTTGGAATTGTAGGTTTGTAGAAATATCCTGTATTCAAGAATTACATGATACAAAAAATTGTTATTGTTCTACAAAATGGAAATTTCAAATTAAAAGTATATTTGTTTCTTGTAATGATTAACTTATTACATATTATAATAGTAAATAATAGAAAGAGTTAGGAAAGGACTCTTAATCTAAATACATCACCTGTCCATTCACGTTCTCAACCTCTATTTTTCAGCGACAAACATATTTCTCTCATCCGAATTGTAGATTCTAAGCATTGTTTAACATATTGGATTTATACACATTATCCCCAGAAATATTTACTGTCAACCTGAATGGCTGTTTCCTCTACAACAAATCACGATACATTTCTGTGTCCATAGATCTGGTATGAACCAAACCGTTGTACTCAATTCATACATATACATAACTTCTTTTATTCTACTCTCTATAGTTTACAGGTACCTTAGATGTAATACTTGTGTTGAGATCAATTACAATACAAATATTACTATTACATAACAATAATTCGGGATGTCTTTGTTTCTAATGAATTTAAAAGGATTTATTAGAATTAGGCATTTACATCTAATGTTGATTTGTTAAATTACCAGAACCATGTAAAAGGTTAATAATGTTCTCTAATTCCTTAGAATAGTTATATAAGAAACAATTAAAAAATTAAAAACTGAGTATTATATAACTAGAATTAATGTCATCAATTGATAGTAAAGGGGAAAATGAATATAGTGATGATGAATCAAATATTGTTGGAAAATCTGGAGAGGAAGGAGATGAACAATTATCAGACAGAATAAAAAAAGAAATCAGAAAAGATATGGATGTTGTGACAAAAGAACAGCGAGAATATTAAATAAGTTTGAAAAAAATTATATGTGCTTATAATGTATATTTTATAATATAATAGTCGATATAGCCATTTAATAAGTATGAAGTAAGATTTTTTAGTTGAGGTATATCAGTTTTAATATCTAAATTATTCCTAAAGTCTATAATATATTGTGGCGGCTCTATTACCTTAACGGACGATCTATAGATGTGAATGTCCTATTCCTAGTCTAGTAAGCAAATTAGATTTGAGAACAATAGAACATCCACTGTTATTGTAATGTATTGCTTTGTTGCATAACTCGTTTAAACAAACTATCTTTATTCTCTTTTACTTATCTGATAGTTATGCTTTGAAACAAGTTGTACAAAGATGCTTTTAGCATTATTTCTTTTATCATATTCTTGAATTTAATAGCAGTAACATATTCTCCAAAAATCCTTTTGATACATGAGAAGACAGTTTCTACAATCCATCCATCTTTGTCCATAGTTCACACTAACCTTCCATTGTTGTAAATTATTTTTCTGCATCTTCACCGTCTTATTTCTAAGGTAATGATTGGTCTTCTTTCTACATCTGGAATTCTTTCTTACCTTTATTGCTGGTTTGATTCCATTAAATGATAGAAATTGAAAATTATTGTTATTGTCATAGGAACCATCTGCAATAATAGAGTCTACTATTTTATTCTGCTTTATTGTTATATCCTCTATCAATACAGGTAATACTTTTCCATCATGTACTTGTTCACTAGTAACATCTAATGATAGGATTCTCTTCCTTTTAATATCAACTGCTATGTGTATTTTGAGATAACCTCTTTTTACTTTCCACTTATGTCTAATCCATTAGCCTCTGTTTGTAACTTTAATACCGGTAGAATCAATTGCAATTACAAAATTATCATCATTATGTAAATCAGATTTGTCAGCACCATATAAAGAAATCTTGATATCCAATCCATTTATTCTTCTGCTAATGTTACTATAATCAGGAATAGAGGGTAATGTATTGAAAGCATGTTCTCGTACTACGCCTTCAGTTTGTCGATAAGGCAAATGAAAGTATACTCTCATGTATCCTAATAACTTGATAAATGAATCTGGATATACGAACTTTCTACCTTCTTTGTTCATATTCATCTCTATTAATGCTGTATTCCAGTTATCAATAACATCAAAATCAAGTAATATCTCTCCTCTCTTGACCAGAGATTCATTGTAATTCTTCCAATTTCTCACATAGTAGGACTACAAGAGGTTAGCTAAATTTGTTAGCAGTAATGAGTTGTGCAACACAACATAATTTATTAATAGAAGGTAAACTTCGAAAAATAACAGATGATGAGCAAGTACAAGTAATGAATATACAATATCAAGCTACAAATTTGGCATCAGCACAAGTTGGTCAAAAATTTGACTTTTGGAAGCAAGTAGATGAGCAGGATTTACTCAATTGGTTATTGGGTAGATATCATCCACATACAGCAAAATGCTACTATAGTTATTATATTAGATATGTTGATATTTTTAGTCCGATAGTGGATGTAGAATTATTTAAATTAGCAAAACATAAACGATCATGGATTCTTCAATCAATCAAAAGATTTGGAGATTATTATGCACATAGATATGGAAATAGAGAGGTCAAGAATTTAATTGCAAGATTATCGAAAGATATGATCTTAATAAAGATTTAGATCAAAAGGATCGCATATACCTTGTAAGTCCTCAATTTATTGAAGAAAAAATTTCAAAGATAATGAGAATTGCCTGGAGATATTGGCTTTACTTGTAGAATTGGGTTATTATCTGGTTTACGTGAATCAGAAATATGTTACATAAAGCAAAAAGAAATCTGTATATCAATCTTTTGGATGTCAATGCGATAAATTGCATGTTGCTTCCTGTAATAATGGTCTCTCTGTAATTGCAATAAATTGGACAAGAGGTCAGAAAAAAGCATTGGCAACAATACTGCCTACGCAATATTGGGAAAAACTAAGAAGCTTGCAAAGGTTTGACTATTATGATATACAAGCTGCTCATAAAATTCTTAAAAGAGAAACAGGTATTGCATATATTGTATTAAGAAAAATTCACTACAATGTAATCAGATTTAAGAATGCATTTGAAGTTGATGAGGCCGAAGTTTTAGCTGGACGATTTAGTTCAGTTAGTGCTCGACTTTATGTTTTAAATGATCCAGAAAAACTTTCTGGAAAATATGTTTCAGCATGGCAGAATTTTGGAGTAAATATATCAAAAGTCAAAATTTAGCGAGATAAAAATTTTTAATAATTTTTCTATTAAAGTATACCTTATCATAAAATGTATTATAGTTAATTTCATTTTTATTTAGTTGTTATTGCTTAATATATAAAAATGGGGAATGAGGATGATCTAACAGTTGAAAAAATCAAAAAGCAAAAAAGATTAGAAGTTCTGTACTCCTGATATTCAAAAAATATGGAAATCCATTGCCGATAACTATGAGTTAATTAACGGAGCGCAACTTTCAAACAGTTTTATAATACTTATGACACTTAAGCAGAAGAATCTCTTCAAACTTTATCTAATATTTCAAAAATTATATCGTACAATAGTTTAGGTCGTATTTACAAGCCGGCATCCACATTGAAAGATTCTTTATAAAATCGTTTAAAAAGAAAAGGATACGTCGAAGGAATATTTGAAAATAATAAAAAGTATTATAAAATAATGCCAAAAGTTAAAAAATTATTTAAAATGATGATATTTGTTAGTTATTTATTAATTAATTGAGGCTGGGTCATAATTATTTTATTATTTTATTTTCATAACAAATAAAGCTAGTCTATTGTAGTATGATGTTTTGGTGAAACTACCATATCCACCAACAAACTAGCAGTACAAAATACATCCACTTCCATTCTAGTAGGATTTTGTATTTGATTGGATTGACCGTTGGCGATATAAAAATGATAAAAGAAGCCGTGGGAGACCATATGTCTATTCTCCTACTATTATTTTGAGATGTTTTGTAGCACGTATATGGTTTCGATTAGATTCTAACAGAGCGTTGCATGAATACCTTGCAATGGAACTGCCATATAACAAAAAAGTAATGAAAGGATGTGGGCTATCCAGAATACCAAGCAGAAGGACGTTTGATAGACGTCTTGCCACAATATCTAGAGATATAAAAAATAGAATTGCTGCTATGGGAGAACTTTTTGTATGTGATAATCTTGTTGATCCATATATTATTCAACAGACAGTACCCTTATCAAGGCTAAAGGCTCTGTCTGGCACAAATCTTCTATGACTGAGGGAGTAGTACCACGTTCTGGTATTGATACTGATGCAAGATGGGGATTCAGCCATACAAAGGGTTGGATATTTGGATACAAATTACACTTGATATCAAGTACTGGTGGTTCCATCATTGTACCTTTGGCAGCAGATTTTACAACTGCCAATATACCAGACAACCAGATGTTCAATACATTAACATCCAATCTACCCATCACAATCATAAAAGAAACATGTTATATGTCTGCAGATCCTGGATACGATGATTATAAACTATACGATCTCAGCACAGATATGGGATTTCAGTTAGTGTGTCCAGTACAGAGATATGAAAATACACCTGCTGACAGGATAAAACTAGTTGAATTTTATGAATCTAATATTGGACAGGCTATCTATTCTCTAAGAAGTATATCAATTGAACCATTGATAGAACATATCAAATCTGTCTTTAGAATTGACCCATTACCTGTAAGAGGATATGATAAGGCTTGTGCAGCAGTACTATTGTCAGTCTTGCTGTACCAGATACTTGTCTATTATAACTGTAAAACTAACAAAAAGAATCCCAGAGCAATCAAATACATGCTAGGGACATAATGATTGATTACATATACTATTGCTAGCAGGATGATATTTGTTTATTTAATTATGACCCAGCCTCAACTAATTAAAGATTATTTTTCATGGCTATTATCTTCTATAGATGATGATGATTTTTTACTTCTAGTTTTGTAACGTGTCTTTTTCTTCTTGGACTTGACTATTTTTCTATCTTTAAGATTTTTTATAGCTAACTTTAAATTTCCATATTTTTGTAAATCATCAATTAAATTTTGTTTATATCTACGTTTATCCTTGTATAGATGATGACTTATACCACTCATTGATACAATTTTATCTATTGTTAAAATATCATCTTCATAAATTCCTGTATTTGATAATCTTTCTATGCTTTGCTATCACTTTGGGATATGAATTATATCTTTCTTTTTCTTTTATTAATTGCATTTCTAAATTTTTAATTTCATTTTGTAATCTATCTCTTTCATTTCTTGACCCAAGTATTTCGTCATAACTTTTTAAATCATCAAAAAATTCTTTTTTTATTTGTTCAAAAGTTTTATTATTAATATTATTTTCTCTACCAATTTCCATTAAAGTATCATATAAAATCCTTAATTCATTAATACCAAAACCCATTCTTTCCAAGTCTTCGACGATATCTAATTTGATTCTGTAGGAATCTAGCAAACCTTTACGATAGTTTATCTCTTGATTCAATTGATTCAATTCAGTCTTTCTTTGCTTCTACTTCCTTTTTATAAAGTTCTATATAATATAGTAAATTATCATAATCTCCAATTAATTCTAAGACTTTGGTAACATCATAATTCTCCTTTGCTATTCCAACTACGCAATTTACAAATTGATCTAAATTTTCCATACTTATTCCATATTGGTCCAATTTGTATTTTGATATAGTAAATAATCTATAATGTCTAGACAATTTTTTTGCAATTTCTGACAATCTTTGTATTTCTTGCTCTTTTTCCTTTTCTACTATCTTCTAATTCATTTATTTTTTGAGACAACTTTTGGATAGAAGCTTCTAATTCTTTCTTTTTCCTCTTTCTTCTCTTTTAGAAATTGAGGTATTTGAGAGATGGAAATTTCATTAGAAAAATTTATGATATCATAAATATACAGAAAGACTTTTTGAACTGTTAAATTGAGCCTCTTGACATTTCAAATAGATCTCCTTTAAAAAATAAGTAACTCTGTCTGCTACTTCATCTTCTTCTTTTATTCCATACTTTTTAAAAATCATCACCATCCTAAATCCTTTAGCACAATCACTTACAGTTAAGCCATTTTTCTTTAATTGTATGGCTAATTCTCTCAATACAGTCTGCTTTTTCAATACCAATATATTGCTCCATTCATGAACATAATTATAAACAGTCCCACTTCCAATATTGTGTTTTATAGCAATGTCTTCTCTAGTTTCTCCATCAAGCCAGTCTTCAATAACAGATAACTTTTCATCTGGAGGTATATATCTGGGCATAATATTACTTCAAATTAATATATTTAAAGACCAGTCAGATAAGTCAGAATAATTGTCAAATAAGTCAAAAAAACTGTCAAAATAGTCAGAAAAGTCAGATATATACTATATTATATATCATATAGTATCATTATCATCTTTATGAATAATCATGAAATTTACGATTATTGTACTAATTGCTGCATAATTTTATTTTTTTATTCAAATCACAATTTTTTTGAATAAATCCAATAATGTTAATTTTTCTTAATCGAGGGTTCAAATCCCACTGGCCCCATTACAAACCTGTGCCTTTATTTAGACCCATTGTATATAGCATGGTAAGAAATGCAGATTAGCGATTCTTTTATAGATACTATAGCAAATCAAGGACACAATAAAGGAGAATTGACTCCTTATCTTATGTTCAAATATGCCTTTAAAACAGAGATTACAAGAAAATATTATGAAAGAAGGTTAAAGAAATTCTTTGACTTCATCGAATTTGAAATTGTGGCAGATAAAGACATAGAAGATAGATGTAATAAATTTGCAGAAAAATCAAGAGGTAATGAAAATTGGACATTAAGCCAAATAATTAGATTTTTACAATACCAAAAAGAGAGAGTTGAAAATAAAGAGATTACATCTGGAACACTAAAGAATTTTGTTAAATCAATAAAAATATTTTGTGAGATGGCTGATATTTCTATTCCATGGAAGAAAATTACAAGAGGATTACCAAATGCAAGACAATCAGCAAATGATAGAGCTCCTACCATAGAGGAAATTAAAAGATTATTAGAATATCCTGACAGAAGAATAAAACCAATTGTTTATACAATGATTTCATCAGGTATCAGGCTAGGAGCTTGGGATTATCTGAAATGGAAACATATAATTCCTATAAAAGACGAAAAAGGAGAAGTACTAGCAGCAAAGATAATTGTGTATGCTAGCGAACACGATGAATATTATTCATTCATAACTCCAGAAGCATATAGCTCGTTATTAGATTGGATTAAATTTAGAGAAGGATATGGCGAGAAAGTTACTGAAGAATCTTGGTTAATGAGAGACATCTGGCAAACAACCAATGTAAACTATGGAGCTAAATGGGGATTAGCAACTTGTCCTAAAAAGTTGAATAGTTATGCTATAAAGAGAATATTAGAGAGAGGTTTATGGTCTCAAGGCTTAAGAAAAACACTTGAAAATGGAGAGAAAAGACATGAATACAAAGCAGCCCATGGCTTTCGTAAATTCTATAAAACTAGAACAGAACAAGTTATGCGTCCATTAAATGTAGAGATTACTCTTGGTCATGATATTGGACTATCTGGTTCATACTACAAACCAACAGAAAAGGAAGTTTTAGAGGATTACTTGAAAGCAATAGATTCACTTACTATCGCTAATAATCAGAAAGTTCTTGAAAAACAGATTATTGCAATAAAAGAAAATAGTAAAGATAATGAATACATCATAAAAGCAAAACTACAAGAAAAAGATGAACAAATTCAAGAACTTAAAAAGAATGATAAAGTAAAAGAGGATGCTTTAGCTAGTTTATCAGATCAACTACTATTCTTAACTGAAAGAATTCAAGAAATAGAAAGAAAACAATCAAAATAATACTGTAAATATGTACTATTTTAAGATTTTTTTTATAGTACTTGTGAATATCTTTCTATCAACAGGTTTTTTCATTATATGTTCTTTTGATATTCCTGGAATTATGGTTGAAAATTCATCCAATATATCTAAAGCTGTTACAAAAAGAACCTTAATTGTTGGGTCCATTGATTTTATTTGCTGATGTAATTGAAATCCATTCAAATTTTTCATTCGAATATCAAGTATTACTAATAAATCATTAAAGTTGGGAAGGTTTTTAATATAATTAAGTGCAGAAGATGGATCTGTAAAAGAAGAAATACGATAATCAAAATCCTTTAGAAAAGATTCATAAGTAAAAAGTATATCCTGTTCATCATCGACTATAATTATCCTATTGATATTATTTTTTTTATGGAAAAAAAAGCCTCTTTTTTTATTCTTATTTTCTATAAAATCTTCTTCAGCATATGAATTCGATTGTTTTTCCATCAGGGAGTGATTATTGTTAGTATCATCATTCTGCAACAAAGTATTACTCCTTTTTATGTTATATGTAGGATACCCAATGTTTTCTGTTACCTTAAATTCACCATTATTTATAAAATTATAATTGTTCACAATATTAGAGAAAGATTTTAAAATTCTATAAAAATTATTGCCAATAATTATTTCATTTTTAGGAGCTAAAGAAGAAGAAATCTTTGAACATATATTTACTGCTGAACCAAATATATCTAGTTGATAATTATCTCCAGCTAGGGCTAAGTCGACTACACCATAATCTAAACTAATCTTGTATCTCTCTACTGATGGTAAATTATTCTTCATCAATAATTCTTTATTCATATCCTCTCGCTTTTCTAAAATCTCTAATCCACATTCAATTACATCTTCAAATGCTTTTTCATTATTAAGATCTGAAAAGTTTAAGAAATAACACAATAAACGATCACCAAGACTTTTTACAATCTTACCGTTATAACGTTTAATTATTTGCGATAATGAGTTTATAACAGTAGAATAGTATTCTCGTATATTTGAAGAATCATCTGCTATAGCAATATTGTTTATAGAACTTTCAAATTCTATAAAGCATACGCAACATTTTAGTGAATCATCAGTAAATTTGATGCTTTTGTTGCCTTTATTGCTATGATGCCACATTTTGTCTCTTTACAGTCTAGAATGACTATTGAGAATAGAAGAACATAATTCATCTTCTACATTTATTCTTGGAAATAGAGTTTTTATTATAGCAACACGTCTCCTCTTTTTCGGTTTAGGAGCTCTATCATTTGGTAAAGGACTCATTACCATTTTTCTTCTCCTCCTTAAAGTTAGGAATAAATCTATCATTCATAAAATATACATTTTATTTAATAAAATTTAAAGAAATTGGTCTAATGGTATATAAATAAATGAAAAAGATAAAAAATCAATATTTTTCGGCGCCGAAAAATTATTAACTTAAAAGAAAAATAAATTTATACTTAAAAGGTTGACCAGAATGACTCAGATTGCATCCTATTTCCATTATACACCTAATATGTAATTATATAATTATATGGTATTTGTATTATTTAGGGTATTTGTTAATAAGGAAATAGTTTTCAAAAAATAATAGGAAGGAAAAATTCAGTTGAGGTGTGATATTCGGAAATTTTTGTTTTGAAATCCTATTTGTCTAAGTGTACATAGTTTGTTGGGTTTGTCTATTCCTCTAACAATAACTACATACCAACCCCATAAAAGGTAGCGCCCCAATTAGAGTTATTCCTGTAATCATTCCTATGGTACAGATTTTGAATTTTGTTAACTTGAACATATCTTATTATACATCTCAGAATAGAAAAAGATTTTCCACATCTAAAATAGCGTTACCTGTTAAAAGGAAACATAAAGTCAAAATTACAAAAAAATGTGACTAACTATACTGGCTAACTTAAATTCGCATATCTTTTAATTTTAGAAAAAACCTACTTTTTAAACATAATAAACATACTTTATTTGATAGAACTCGTAAGCGAATTTTTGTTAGTTGGTATATATTGTAACATAGACCCTAAGAACGACAGAGATTCATTAATAAAACTCTATTATAGTAGAACAAGGACAAATATTAAAATTTTTTTATCTATCATAAAAATAATTTACAAATTAATATTAATAAGATTCAAAACCCAGAACCAATTAAAACTGCTTTATATGGAGTAGAGTCCTTAATATAGTGGGGTTCTACTACATAGTATTTAGCTTTTAATATTAGAAACTTATTGTAGATAATTTTTAATAATTAGAAATAACCAATTAGCTGTCATAGGAATTAAGATTTGAACTTTGCTAATACATAGGTTCATTCATAAGAATTAACTATAATTATGAACATTGATGATATTAATCAATTTAAATAAAAAATAAATTTACAGATTTATTGTAAAGAATAGTTTACTTTCCAAAGGGCAATGTAAAACTAAAGATTGCCCCATTTTCCTCTGGGTTATTTTCAGCCCATATCCTACCTCCATGTGCTTCTACAATATTCTTACAGATATATAGTCCCAAGCCAGTGCCAGTAGTAGAATCACTAGTTGTAAACTTTGTAAATAATCTAGGTAATACCTCCTTAGATATACCTTCTCCAGTATCCTTAACACTTACAATAACTTTTCCCTTTTCTTTTCCTTCTTCCTTTTTATCTACAATAACAAATACTGTTTGATTGCTGTCCATAGTAAATTTTAAAGCATTATCTAAAAGATTGTGAATGACTTGTGATATTCTATCTCTATCTGCTTCAATAATAGTATCATCTTTACGTTTAAAATCATGAACTATTTCTACTTTTAGTTGGTTTTTCTGTTTATTCACATAATCTTTTAATACTTCAGATATCAGAATATTCAAATTAAAAAATTTTTTATGAAGTTTTAAAGATCGGCTTTCTATTTTTGTAATTTCCAGCAAATTATCAGAAAGTCGTTTTAGCCTTTTTGCATTTCTCATAATAATCTCTAATAATTCATGTAACTCTTCATCTTTAACCTTAGAATATATAATATCTGTCAACCCAAGTATAGGCTGTATGGGAGTCCTCAGTTCATGTGCAGCTATATTAATAAATTCATCCTTTATCTTTTCTGATTCCTTTACTTTCTTATATTGAATAGTTAGCAATTCATTGCTCTCTCTTAATCGAATATTATATTGTATACTTGACAACGCAAGTCCAATAATATTGATAAAATAACCTACATCTTTTAAAACATGAGCCATATTATGTGCTGTATCAAAGTGCTGTGCAGAATATGACATTATTATTTGTCCAAAAATATCAAATACGATAGAAATAACCAAACTTGTATAGAAAATATCTTTATTTTTATAAATTTTATTCTTATAAAAATAATACAACGAAATTAAAAATAATGCTAACGGAAAAAGCTCGTATGGTCGATGGAGGGGAATATAATCAATTACAGAAAAAGGAAAAATAACAAAGAGTGAGCTAATAGCTACCGCTGAAGAAAATAAAGTAACTATTATTAGATAAAGTAAAAGTAGTCTTGAAAATTTAGAATTTTCATTATTATTGGTAGAAGATATTTGTTGTTTTTTTTGTTGTGTACTTGAACTAACAGATAAAAAAGAAGTATATCTAACAATTGCTATAGCTAACATCGCACTAAGAAATAGTCTTCCTGCAAACCAGGTCTGTGGAATAAAATATTTTAGGAATAATATATCATTCATATTAAGAAGGGAAACTGTAGCATGTAACAAATCAATCAAAGCATTAACTAAAAAACCAATGCCAATAAAGAGACTAAATTTATCATTTAACGTTTGAGCACGAGAAATATAATAGAAAGCAAGTATTCCAGCAAGTATTGTTCCAAATAATTCAAAATAGAAATGATCTTTTGGCGAGGTTACCCATACAGATTGATTAGTAGTAGTAACTAGAGCGATTATTGAAAGAGAAATTGAAGGTAGTATAATATATGTAAATATATGAGATATCTTATCATTATTCTTTAAAAGAAAATTTAGTGACAATAGATTAATCTGCATCTCCTTTTAGATTTCTGTAAGATTTTTTATATGTAATGAAGAAAGTAAACATAAAATTTCCTTTTTAATATATTATTTTGATACAGAATATACCCTTCATTAATTTAATCATAGTTTATTTACAGTATTTATAAAGAGCTTTTTATCAACAGGTTTTTTCATTATATATTCCTTTGATATTCCTGGAATTATGCTTGAAAATTCATCCAATATATCCAAAGCTGTTACAAAAATAATCTTAATTGTTGGGTCTATAGCTTTTATTTGCTGATGTAATTGAAATCCATTCAGGTTTTTCATTCTAATATCAAGTATTACTAATAATTTATTAAAATTAGAAATATCTCTAATATAATCGAGTGCTTTAGAAGGATCTGTAAAAGAAGTTACATCATAATTGTAATCTTTTAGAAAGGCTCTATAAGTAAAAAGTATATCCTGTTCATCATCGACTAAAATTATTCTTTTATTGTTGTTATTATTTTTTTTATGCGGAAATAACCCATTTTCATTACTACTATTACTAATATAATGACTATTATTAAAAGAATTCTCAAATATGGAACTACTTAATTGTTTATCATTATGAAGAGAATTTCTTTTATCAGTTATATTTGTTGTAGTATTAAGTGATGATGATGAATAACTTTTTCTTTTAACATTATAGGTAGAATATCCAGTAGTTTCTGTAAGTTTATATTCACCATTATTTGAAAAATTAAAATCCTCAACAATAGAAGAAAAAGATTTCAAAATTCTGTAGAAATTATCTCCAATAATGATTTCATTAGGAATAGACAAGAAAGAGGATGAATTTATCTTTGAACAAAGATTCAATGTTGATCCAAATAAATCTATTTGACTATAATCACCAACTAAAGCCAAATCTACTATACCATAATCTATAGTAATTCTGAAGTTGAATGGTGGTAAATGTTGTTTAGACAATTCATCATTAATACTATAACGTCTGTCTAAAATTTTCAAAGCACATTCAATAACCTCTCTAAATGCATTTTCATTTTTATCATTAGAAGTTTGAGGGAAGTAAAATAGCAAACAGTCACCAATATTTTTGACAACTCTTCCACTGCCACTTTTAACTAAATCAGACACTGAATTTATAAATGTAGAATAGTATCTTCTGATATAATCTAAACCCTCCATTGTAATGGTATTTTTAGTCGAATCTACCAAGTCAATAAAGCCTACACAGCTTTTTATGGAGTCTCCAGAAAATCGGATGCCTTTAGAAGAAAAATTTTTCATTTAATATTACTCCCAAACTTTTAATTAAAAAAAGTGTCCTTAGGTACAGATACAGTCTTTGTATCAGATAATAAAGAGGTGTTGTTAAGGACTGCTAGTATTTACCTCTTTATTTTGGCTATTAACTGATTGTATGAAATTGGTGTTTGTTTTTGCGCAAGCCTTTAGATTATCACGTGTTTGTTCTAGTGCTGTATTGTATACTCTCATATTTGATGCTAGAGCGATTATTGCTAGTATTTAATAGGTAACTTGTAAAGTTATTTACCATTACTGCGTAATTTTCTGCGATTCTTTGTGGATTATACAAATCCCATACTCCGTTGTTATTTCCACTATTTCTATCTACTTGTGATTGAAAAGAGCCTATTACTTGTTTTTGTGCTTCGATACAGTCAGAAGCAATATCTCTTATAGTTTGAATAGTTTGTTCTTGATACTCAGCAATACGTTGTGAATATCGTGGAATCTCTCGTGTAGCTTCGTCAGTTGTTCTTTTTACATTATTTAAGGTGTTGTCTAGTGTCTTGTTTATTGCATCTTGTTGTTGATTTAAGGTGTTATTTGTTCTTTCATTGAAATTATTGTTGTCTTTGTTAAATTTAGTTGTATTTTTTGGTTCATTTACAGCTATATTTTCGTTTACTTTTATATTTTCTTTTGCTGACATGTATTTATATAGGTCACGAAGGTATATAACCGTATGTATTAATGACTATATAATAGTCATATTTATTTATTTATAATTAATTAAATTCATTTATTTGTTTAATTTGAGGTAATATATTCAGAATTAGAATAACAACAATGAGAAGAGATAAAGAATATAGATACTAAAGTGAAGAGAATGAACTTCAAAGATACTGTTCTAAATAATTAACAACAAATACTACCTCTATACATGGCTTATTAGTACTACATTAATGCAATCAAAACTAATTAGAATTATGATAAAGATACGGGCTCCGTTGGAGTTGAATGTTCATGGTTTCAGTGTTCAATATCATTATAAAGATTAAAATCAATTTAAGGATATAATATCACTATCAGAAAAAAAAGAATTATCAAGTTACTAATTGTCGAATTAGTCAATTCTGAAGATATTTGTTCTGCAAATGAAGGAATAATAATTCCTATACTTACCACAATTACAATCAATAAATAATTAATTTGTCAATAATTTCTTAATTTAAAATCTTAACTAAAATTATAATAAAATAATAATGCCATACCATAAATTTATGATAATAGAAGAAAATTTAGTAATACAATAAAGGCTATGATTTAGTTAAATATGCTATTTAATAATTGAAGACAGTTTAATTAATTCGTGAGCAGATTATTTAATTTATTAAAAAATTAGAATTTACATTCCTAGATGCTTTTTTGTTTCATTATATATTATCTCTCCTACATAGACATCTATTCCTAATATTTCTGCGATACGAGATGGACTATTCTCTAATATTTTTTCAATTGTAAAACCAGCATCCTGTAAAAGTTCTATTAATCCTTTGGAAATCTCTACAAGTGCTAATCTTTCGTCTTTTTTATTTACTGTATCTGCTATATTTATTGTTGATGATGATGATGTAGGAGATTCAGATAATTGCGAACTGGAATCTTTTACAACTATTATAGGTTTACTATTTTTAGTATCATATATTATTGAATTATTATCATCTCCATACTCCAAACTATCCCTAACAATCTGTAGCAATTGTGCTATTCGAATAGGCTTTTTTACAATCGTAAATTTAGAGGTATCGCATTCCATTATATCATACGCTGACATTAAAATCACCTCAAGTTCAGGATTAAGTAGTATTAGTTTGGTACATAATTCATAACCGTTAAGATTAGGCATTCGAAAATCAGAAAGTATCAATCCGTATTCTTGGATTTTTTTCTCTAAAGTGTTGAATGCTTGTATCGGGTCAGTAAAAGCACAAACTTTGAAGCCGTTATTTTCCAAGGCTTCCTGAAATAGATTCACCAAATCTATTTCATCATCAATGATGGCTATAGTTTTGGCTGCTGCCATTCCACTATTACTATGAGAGTTATAAAAATTATTTAAATTTTATTTTGATGTTTTTTATAATTAGTATGGTAATACAGTGATTTTATAATCAAATTTATTCAAAATATAAGATATTATCTTATAAAATAGCAGTTATATTGTACAATACATTAACATTTTAGATAATGCATCATAATTTAGTTAAAGTTAGACACTAGAAATATTTTTTTTAACTATCTCAATTAGTTTACTCATTATTAGTGGTTTAAAATAGACCTGTAGTTGTAAGGGATTATTACCTATATCATGAGCTGCTGTTATAATAATTATCGTGATAGAGGTGTTTACTTCTGCTATTTTTTTTGCCAAGTCACAACCATCTATGGGGGTCATTTTATAATCTGATAGAATCAAATCATATTCTTCCTGATTTTCTTGAATATGTTCTAGTGCTAAAAGTGGGTTAGTAAAACCTACTACATTATATCCATTTGTTGATAGTATATCCTTAAATAATTGTACACAATCAGGTTCGTCATCAACGATTGCTATCGAATGACTCACTATTCAATACCATCTTCAAATATAGATTAACAATATGTTATAAATAGATTAACAACTTTATATGAGAAATAAAATTAGGTACAACTTTTTTAAGGTAATATGAAATAATACATTACAATACTAATAACTATTGAGATAAAAACTACAACAGAAAATAGACTACAACATTAGAATGTTAAAAGAAGCTGTTGAAACCTATACGTGAATTTTATTGTCTTGTATTTAGCTTTTATTATTAAGAACTTATTTTTAATTATTTTTGTTGTAATATTCAAATATTTTAGATATATATTTGAAGATAGTATTATAAAAAATAAAAAAATGATGGAGAATTAAGGAATGTGGGCTGGTGGATTGTCAAAGCAGTTAGCAAAGGATATAAGAAAGATTGGGTTCCCTGCTGGACTTTGTATCTGGGTATAATATGACTGGAAACTTCTCCAGCATCACAAGTGGCTTCTGATATTGCC
>CAWIYT010000097.1:0-8903 GCA_963840085.1 uncultured Nitrososphaerales archaeon | reverse complement strand
ATGTACATCTATACACAGGTCAAAAAAGACAAGAAATGCAATAATACGTAACTATCCAAGAAGAATAGTTCTTGTTGTATTTCAACCTACCAAATCTCCCCACCTGAATCTAATAGAGGTTAGATGGATGTGGCTACAGAGAAAAGCAATCAATAATTCTACATTTAGAAATGAATCTGATATTGGAAAAGCAGTATCTGATTGGACATGTAACTACAATAACTCTCATGGCAATATAACTAGAGATAGTTTACATAATGAATTCATGTGTTTGTTCACATGACTCTTAACTCTAAATACAGTTCCAGTCAACGAAAGACGTTGACCAATTCCATTCTCCCATGTCCTTGCTACTGAGCAAGAGTATTGGTATGAAAAGTCAAAAATTGTTGTATTTGGTCGTCCTCGATCTTCAAACTCGAGAGTAATCTCAGGAAACCAACTCTTTATTGTTCCTGTGATATCCATGAAAGCCTTTTCTGACGCTCCAGGCTCGGCAGGAAACGAAAGAGTTCCAATTACTACACCATCTAATCGTACAATTAAAAAAAGCTCTGCTTCTGCAAATTTTATCTTGTTAGAGAAATTTCACAATTTGATATTAGATCTCAAATTAGAACTGCTCTTATCTCTGTAAGACTACAAAGAATTACTAAGCCAAAATAGAAGAATCTATTACCTATATATAAACAAATTCAAAGTTTATCAGATAAAGTATAGAAAAAATTAAATATTAAATTTTCATATAATGCCACCAATGAACAAAAATGAAAGAGAATTAGACACTACAGCCTTGCCTGGTTTCACTGCTGAACTATCTCTTAACGCAACTATGAGCAACTATCTACAAAATATGGTTTCTGTTTCATATGCTAAAATATTTCCACAAATAAGAGTATGTAATAATCGAGCAATGGATACATGTGTTAATCAATGTATAGCATCTAAGTGTTTAAATAGTGGAGATTTATGGTGCTCGTTTGAATGTTATAATCAATGTGCATTATTTTATTGTCACGATATTCCTTTATAGAAGTGCAATTTCTTTGATTTATGCTATTGGCGATAATACGTATTCTTTTTATTTCTATATAATATTATTCGCTTAATGTCTAAAAAATATCGATAAAAGGTTTTCTATTGTTCAAGTAAACTAAGAATAACAAAACTATATTTAGATCTAACAAAACCAATTGTACATCTTCAGCTAATATTCTATTGCCATAGTCTCTTAGTATAGACTACACCAACGGCTATGTTAATTTAGGTAATACCTAATGATTTGGAACAGTTTTAACGAGAATATTTGTTAACATATAAAATATATCTTTGTCTCTATTATTGAATCTGAATTCTATCTTTTAGATATGGATGAAAGTATTGTTTAGGTACTCCTCTATAATGATACAGCCATGTTTGGCATAACTCCAGAATCCTTCTATTCCATTAATATGAGTATCTTCTCTTACATATTCTTCTCTTCCATGTGCAACGACTTGATGTTTTCCAATCATATTCAAAATGGCATAAGCAGTATGATCATCAGAATAGTACAATGAACCTTTTTTGGTATGTTGTTTTATCAATGGAATCAACGTCTCATGTTTCCTATCAGATACTGGAAATGTAATAACAATTCCATTTCTTTTATAGATACCAAATACAAGATTTTTGTGCTCAATTGAACCCCATCCACGTTTACCTCCTTTATGATGTCCACCAAACAATGCTTCATCAATTTCAATTTGACCTGATAGTTTTAGATCGCGTATCTCTTCAAATAGAGAATCATAAATTGCCTGTCTAAATATTCTAAACGTTCTTTCTATTGTTTTCAGATTGATAGGTATATAAAATCTAATTCTGTATGCAGGTACACCTAATGTAAAGAGGTAAACAAGATGAGATGTTAAGTTAAGTATCATATTTTAGGCCAACTATCTATACATCTAAGATACCTTCTTACAGTACATAATAGACTGTATTCAGTTTCGTAGTTATAGTTTGCACATACATCTTTCTTGAGATTTCTGTTTACTTTTGTTAATAATCATCTAAATAGATATATAATATTAGCTTCAGATTTTATTTATTGTAATAATATTGAAGATTTTGTATATTTCAATAACATTCACTATTTTGTTAATAAATATAATATCATTAAGATTCTCAATTCTAATTTTAGTTTATATATATAAATATTGTATAATTTATCATATCTATTCATGTTTTTCTATTTTATGTTGTTGCCAATGATTAATACATAACCAAATCTCTTTATGATTATTATTACAACAATTTGTACAAATAATATTTGATAAGCTATTGCAAATAATACAGTTCCCTTTTTCACGATAGCATTTGTAGAAAGGTTCACTAATATTCAAATCTTCAACTTTAATTGAATCTCTATTATCTATAATAAAGTCAAGAATATTGTGTATTTTATCTTCGCTCAGTAGTATTTGTTGTTCTTCATCTAATTCTTGTTGGTTCTGTTGTTGTTCTTTATTATAATATTCTAGTAATAAATATTCTAATTTTTCCCTATTTGTTAAAATGTTATAGATATCCTGTTCATTTATTATTTGAATAGTAGTAGTAGAGAAATTGGCTTAACTTTAGATAGTTGCTCTTTTACATTGCAATCATTCCATCCCCAACTATATGGTTCTCCATTGTAATTGGTATGGATCTCTTGAACTCTGTCATTTTCAAAATCTACTTCATATATTATTTCATTATTTTTTGTAGTTTCATGAAATATAGATATAGCTTGTTCAATTGCAAATGCCACTCTTTGTAAAAAAAATAATTGTTCTTTTGTATAAGGATATTGATTATTATTACTTTCAAATGGACATTGAAAGAAGTTCATGACTTTACATGGATATGAAATCAAAAAATCATTATCGACATTGCTAATAGTAGAATTATTATTATTATTATTATTTGCATTGATTGCTTACAATTCTAGCTACTACTTTTCCTATTCCAACAAAAAGTGGGTCATCTAAATCAGTTGAAAATATACATCCACTACATTTGTTTCTTCCCAATGTTGGATTCTTTCTAAACTCTAACAATTCATAATAATCAGTATTCCAATTTTGAATCTCTTCCTTTAGTTTTCTCTCACTTCTGATGAAGATATTGAACCATTGTAATCATCTGGAAAGTATTGTAATGGTTTTCTTGATATTAGAATAATTCTGTGTCTATGCTGTATAGATTGAGTTTTTTTCATAGATTTCATTCCATTTCTTTGCTGATATTATCTTTTTACCTTTCCAATAATTAATTCCATCATGTCGGATCTCATTACTAGTAGAAGAAGAATATGGATAAACAACAATCTAGACTATTTGTTAATTCCTTAATAGTTTTATCTAGATTCATTTGCTATTGACGATGATTCAATTTTTTCAACTCTTTCCTGTAATGAGTTTAGAGCCATAACAGATGGACCTTTCTCTATCAATGAAAATTTGGATTCACAAGTTTCTTTAATTATTTTTAATGCTAGCAGTCGATCTTTTTGAGAAACTGTTATCATCATTAAAAATGTTCCAACATTTTTGTTGTATCTGATCCATTGTATCAATACATCCTTTATAATAAAATCCTAAATCTTTGGCTAAATCAAATACAAACTGTTGTGATAACTTTTTTAGAAATTTGATATCTCTACAAATAGTAGAAACATTACAATGTAGTTCTCGAGCAATCTCAGTTTCTGATTTTGATTGAGCCCATAATTTGGCTACCAATCGTCTTCTCTCTTCAATAATGAATTTAGATTTTCTGTTGTTGCTATTATATATCAAAATCTATAATTAAAACTAGAATTTTGCTGTTTCTATGGTCAATTATTGCATTTATATATATCAGTTGAAACTTTTATATTTTTACTTTAAAATAACAAATCTGAATTATTTTTGTTGAATATAGACTACTTTATATATTTATTATATATTTTCATTCTATGAGTATAACATGTCATCAGAGGAAGTTTCAAGAAATGATGATAAAAAAAATGATATAACAACAGAGGCAAACGAATCAGAACAAACAAGTGATACAGGATTTGCCAAAACAGAACGAAGAAAACAATTGTCGGCTACTAATGCATTTAATAGATCCTGTAATGAGCAAGTCTAGGATTTAATAGAGCTTTAAATGAAAGTTACTCCTAATGCATTTAATAGAGTCCTAGATGAAGAAGCCTTAAGAAATCACATTACAGCCATAGGTGGAAGAAACCTCGGTCAAATCCTAGACGATGCTAAGATAAATTTCGGTAAAATGATGCAGACTCCAGACATGATGCTATTTGAAGGTAGAGGGCAAGGAGAGTTACCAGAAGATGCAAAGAAGAAATTCGTCGAGGGTTGGTGGAAATTCCTAGTAGGAAGTACTTTGGGAAGTGAAAGAGTGTTTTAGATATGCAGAAAAAACATTCCGTTCTGCTGGACAGAACTTACTTGCCGATCTGTCTGATGCTATGCACCTCTATAGTTCTGCTCTAGATGATGTTTTTAAAATGAAATATGATGTTGCGGTAATTACGTTGGTTAGCGCAAAATATGGATTTGATAAAATTCTACATGCTGATTTAAGTGACAATTTTAGAAAACTGTTGGAGTTGTATACAATCGGTATTGATAATTATTTACCGTATGTCGAAGCGATTTAACAGGTCTATGCATTTGGATTTCAAAACAGCATCAGAGAAATTCAAATTATCCGCTAACACCATAGAGAGTAAACTCGCCTATGTGGGTAAAATAATCGGTCCAATAGATCCAAGACTATCTTTTAATCCTAATTACCAGACTTTCTTCAAAGGATTTTACCACTTTGTAGAAGGATTAAGCAAATTAGCCATGGCGCATCATCTATCTTCCAATGAAAATAGCGTGGAGGCAGAGAGACTATGTAATGAAGCCCGCTCGGATATGAGTGATGCGCGGAATGACTTTATAGGTTCTGGAGTCCCAGGCGCTGGACAGACATTTGGCGAAACCTGCAATCTCATAGCCGGTCAGTTTATTTCTTCATATGTTACATATTACCAGAAACAAACTATCCGAAAGGAAGAAATTACAAAAATGAAGAAAGAGATTACAAAAATGGAGCAAGAGCGCGATGAACTATTACAAGCCTCTTTCAGGAGCGCTTAGGATATCAGAGAGATCTAATATCAATCAGATAAGCACTCACCTACAACAAAACACCGATATAGTAAAAAATCTTGAAGAAAGCGTTAGAGATGAACTTCCAGAGATGATCAATGAGGTCATAAAGACGTCTGGTTCAGAGAACCATAATGTAAGAAAACTTAAAAATGACATTGTTACTCTCGTAAACGACAACGGGATAGAAGGGACAGCATTCTTATCGAAAGCCAAAGATATCTTAGTTAGACTAAATGCCTTGATTCCTCAAAATTCTACTTCTATACGTATGATAAGAATTCTGAAAAGTATTTTGAAATCGATATGATATTTGATCTTAGAGTGTTAATGTTCACTATCGATAAGAAAAATTCAGTAAAGAAGGAAAAATAGTATCTCATTGTCTGCAATGCTCTACTTATCCATTGACGCATTGCTAATATTATTAACAGTTACACCAATTATTATCTACATTTTAGGATGAATTAAACACAATTTTCTTTTGCTTATATTGTAGTCTACAGTATATTATAATTATATTGCATTTAGTATAAAACACTAACTTAAATTCTATATATTATCCGATTAATTATGGTATTTTATTGAAATATAGGAAAAAATTAGTATTTAGTACATTATCTATTTTTGCCTTTTTATTATTAATCTTAGTGATTTCATTCGTATTAGCACAGCAAGAACAACATGTTGCAACTTGTGAAGATCCTGAAATAAGATTCACAAATAAATCTGTTATGATTGGTTCTAACGATATCCCTAAAAGCATTGAAAAAGGAAAAAATATACTAGTTAATATCATTGTGATAAATCAAGGTAAAAACATAATAAAAAATCTCAATATGGATGTTGTTTCAACAGGTTTTAAGACATTAAATAAAAACCCGTCGATAAATGAAATTTTTCTCAATTCTACTATTCACAATCAATATCTTCTAGAAGCAACGGTCACAGGTAAACATATAGTATATCTAAACTATGTCTATACAATTAACCCAACAGAAAAAACAAATTCATTATTACCTGTCCAAGTATCGGATATTTCCGATATTGGCAGTATAGACGTTATAGAAAAACCATTTTACACTATAGAGTGGTCATCGCTATTCCCCGGACTTATCTCTTCGTTGGTTGGTTTGGTTATAGGTGTGGGTTTAACAAGATTAGTAGAAAGATTTAAAGAAAAAGACATAGAAAAAAAGTCAAAGTTCAAAGTTAAAGGTTTGCTTTTAGATGATTTAAAAATTATTGAAGACCTTCTAAAAGATAATCAAGATCTGAAAGATCATAATTTTGAAAATTCGAGAATTTTGAAAGAACTAGGAATGTATGATTATCTTGAAGAAAATAGAAAATTAAAAGAACTGGTATCACAATTTTATGTTCGCTTGGGTGATATTCCAGATCTCCAAAAAACGAGAACGAGGAATAATTTGTTATTAACTGAGAGAGAGGAATTAATCAAGCAGATTAATATAATAAGAGATCTAGTTAATAAGTGGACATTCTAATAGTGTGGCTTCAATAAATGATACTTACTTTACCTTGAGAATATTATAATTATTGAGCCTAAAACAAAATCTTTAAAATATGTATATGATATTTTAAAATCTTATTTCTCAAAAAAACGCATGATATCTGCCTTCAATAATCAAAAGAATAATACATCATTAGAATAGTCCAATATTGGAAAAAAGAAAATTTAAGAATTTGTTATATGTGAAGCATTACTTAAAAAGGCAATTGATTTGCGGGGTTTGGATTGCTATTATTGATTCAACAGATAAAATAATTCTTGGTATTCGTATTTCGATTGATTGAAAGAACAATGCTAACTGAAAAAGATTTAAAATTTGGTAAAAGGAAAAGAAAACGTTTTGTATCAACTAATAATGATAATGTACTTGGTTGAAAGAAATATTATGGAAAGATTAATACAAATCTAAAGGACAGAACTGAAGGGTTTGGTGATTAATTTCCATGTAGAAAGTACAATTTTAACTTGCAATATATAATGCAGTGATTAATCTTATTTATTCATATACATAACAGAATGATTCTTGAAAAAGCAATCAAATGAATAGAGCCTAATTAAGGCAGGAAAACTAAATTAATAATTAAACTATCAATTTTTGCTCTTAATGCTGTATTAGGTTAAAATGAATTACAAATTTCTCAATTAGTAAATAAATTTTATCTATGATATTTTTATCAAGTCAATGAAATTGATTTATATTTTTTTTATACAGGAATTTGGTAAATAAAAAAATTTATATATTATATCCTACAGTAATTCAAATACTAAGTTTTTGATTATTATGAGGATAATAACAATTCTTGATTTGTCCTCTTGCCATTTCAAAAGTTTCCTTATCTTTCTCTATACCTATGAATTTTCTATTTAGTTTTAAAGCTGCTATGCCTGTACTTCCTATTCCGAGCATCGGATCCATTACTGTTTGATTTTCAATAGTCATATTTTTTATAATATATTCTACTTCAACGATTGATTGTTGCCATTCATGTTCTATTTTTTGGGGAGGAGTAGATTCAATATAATCTCCTATTGTGTTAGATATTACCAAGTCATTTGCTCTTTCACCTTTAACATACCACAACATTGGTTTCCATTCTGCAAAGACATATCTTGGATGTATTTTTGTATGATGTCCTGAATGTTTTACTGCTAATGTCCACCAATATTTCAGATTTGCATAATTATTATTTCTCAAAGAAAATTCATTAAAAATTCCAATAACTTGATTTAATATTATATGACCTACATAGAAAACTAGGCTTCCACCAGGCTTCAATATTCTTATAGCTAATTTGGCTAATTGCTATTATAATATTAGATATCCTTTTCATTTTGTAGATCTGGCATAGACTAAATTTTTATATCTAATCCTATACACATAACTTCATTTTTTATCTCTATCACTAATAATTTAGAGATATTTATTAGATGAAACTAAGACAATATTTGTATTACAAGGAAAAGAAAATGAAGATATTCTTTATTCATGTATTAGGAAAAGCTCTTGCCAATCTAATCTACTCTAATAAATTTAAAATGTCGTTGTTTATATTCAGTATCATCATTAGTATTAGTATTTAGGTTAAATGCTAGGTGTACAAGATTTCCTTCTGACGGCGGTTTTATATCATATTTTTTTATTAATTCCTTTAAACAATCAGCATATTCTGTCTAACGTCTTAAAGAAAGCCTTGAAATCTTTAGCTATATTTTTCTTTTGCTCATCTTCTTTTCGCTCGGGAAGCTTTTTTTCATCATATTCACCGGTGGATGGATCATAGCCATAACGTTCCACTATTTTTGTATAATATATCAAAGTATCTTGTATATCTGCTAGTTTGTCATATTCTTTTTTATCATTTAGGAAAATAATAGAATAGCCTAGGATTTGTGTCAAAATATATTTGTTATTTAAATCAAGAAATACTTCTGTCTCTTCGTCATCATATTCTTCTTCTTTTATATCTTTATCTTCATCATCGCTAGGTAAAAAAGGAATAATCTAATTTCTTCTTTAGTAATAAATTTCTTGAATCTTTTTGCCCTCACTAAATCTTCGACATAATCAATTCTGTTCTTTTCATCTGTAGCATCTCTAAACCATATTGCACAATATTCTTCAAAATCATCTGGAACATCTGCATTTAATCTTATCATACTTAGTTGTTGTACTT
>CAWIYT010000096.1:0-25639 GCA_963840085.1 uncultured Nitrososphaerales archaeon | reverse complement strand
TGATATGATCTTCCTTTCAGTCCTGCCTTGATATAAAATTCATCACCTTCAACATTACCACCGAGTTTAACAGATGATAATGAGGAAGATGATCATTTTTTCCATAACTGTTCTGATGAATCTATAGCATCTTGGATATGTTACAACTACCTCAAGCGATACCTCTCTTATAGAACATCCAGGCCAGTTCAGAAAGTATAGATACATTGCCAGAAACCATATCTTCAAGGGTGTATGTGAATAATGAAATACAGTACCTGTTTTGTCATTGAACCATCTTTCACACTGTTTACAAAAGTATTTTTGGTATGACCGGTAGTGACCATCCTCTTCTTTATGTTATAAGACTGACAACGCGGACATATTACACAGTCATTCCATCTCATCTTTCTAAGTAAACTGGTACACCAACTTTCATCAGGAAGTGAGGTAGTTAATGTAAACACATCTTTGATGTGTGTTATATGACTTAGCTTTTGGCTGAAACATTTGTCAATAAGAGCGATCACAATTATCATTAGAATCAAAAATTTCTTATTGTCAAATTTTGAAACGATGGGAAAGGAAAATATTTTTGAGACATTCATCCCTAGACTTTTTTTCAAGATATTTAACCTACAATACTCTTATTTCTAATAAATTGTAAATCTATCATACTACTATAAAAATACTAATTAAAAATTAATTTTATAATGATAATACTTTACTAAAAGCTTAATACCAGGATGTTAATTCTCCTATCGACAACTTCAAATCTAGATTAATGCAATAAATAGAAAAGTACACAACTAGGTAATATTCAAATAAGTTATGTAAAACTTATTATCAATTTATAAAATTAGATTGTATTGAAATTTCTATATCATTCCACCGAACCCATGAATTTGTTACAACAACTGGTAACAACTGTATTTTTATAAATTACAAAAGTATTAAAGAATAACTCCATATCAAGTATTTAGATTTGCTTGTGAACTAGCAAAAATTGATAAAATACAGGTAATTGAGATGGTAAAAACTAATAAAAGAAGCAACAATTTGAAGAATCTATAACTAACCTATTAGATTAGAGAGATTCAGAATATTTGTAACATATTTCAGTAATATTTATAATTAAATGATGCTATTCCATAAATCTTATACAATTATTCGTATTTCAGATATATCAAAATACAATATATTTAAATATTGAGTAAAATAGTATCAACAAAAACAAAAAAAACTAATGCAGTATTTTTAGCAGCTATACTAATTGCTGGAACATTTGCTTTAATATTTCCATCGTTTATGACAGGAGCAGAAGCATATCCAGACTATGAAATGGATAACAAGAAATACAAGTCAAAATACCCATCATACGGATACCATGACGACTACAAGTCAAAATACCCAGACAAAGATAAAGATAAAAAAGATGTTATTGTAAAGAAAGTTAAATGTAATAACATCAACATAAACCTCAATGGAATAGAGATTGGATTCCCAGGAGACCTTACTAGTGGCTTATCAGCTCAAGCACAAGCAGAAGAAGATGATGATGAACAAGAAGTAGGTACAGCTAATATATTACCAAATGATGAAAGTAGTAGCAACAAATTCAATTTTGATGACAACTTTGTCTTTATCTGTATAAATAATAACAACAATGCAGGACAAGGCGAGAATGATGAGCTAAATCAATGTGCTGAAGATATTAGAGCTTGTTTTGAAGAATTTCTGAGTGAGGGGCAATTTCCAAGATTTGTAGCAGCATTAGAATCAGGAATAACTGTAGAAATAAATGGAGAAGATGTAACACTAAGAAGTTTTGAAGATATTTGTTCAGCACTTGAAGGTCTAACATTTGAACAATTAAAGGATGCTATTCCTGCAATTGTAAATGCGGCATTAGCTCCACCAGGGGGAGTTGTTCCTATTAGGAAAGACTTAATCAATTGTATAGCTGAAGCTTTAGATATACCAATACCAAGATAAGCATAACATATAATGTCTAAGAACTCCCAACTATCATTTTTTAAATAATAAGTTTCTAATAATAAAAGCTATATACAAAACAGTGGTAATAGTAGACTTTACTACATAGAGAAGAGTCAATTCTTTTATAACACTTGAATACATTTATCTCCAATAGATGATTATTATAAAGATTCTCTATATGTTCATCCTATTATAGATATATCTAAAAAATCAACTATTACAACTTTATATTAAGAATCTTTATTCTTTTGTCGCATTTCAAATAAATATAATACGTTATTAACAAATATTGAATAATAAAATTGTATCAACAAAAAGAACTAGTGCAATATTTTTAGCAATTGTACTGGTTACAGGAACAATTGCTCTATCATCTCCATCGTTTATTATTAAAGGAGTGAATGCACAGGGCCAACCATACTATGGATATAATAGCCATGGCCCTGAATATCCAGACAATAACTACTACAATAGCTATGAACCAGATTATGGAATGGATAGCTATAAAAAGCCACAAATATTCCCAGCTAACAAAGTATCAGAACTTGGAGATGGATGGTGGCAATGGATAATATCCTTAGATACTTCAACAAATCCATATCCATTTATAGAGACAGGTCAGGCTGCTTGCGACGTTGGTTTACAGGACGGTGGAAAATTATTGTTCCTTGTAGGACCACCAAGTGATCCTCCTCTTTCTGGTTTGTTTCCAACATATGACTGTAAAATTGAAGAAGGCACATCTATCCTGTTTCCCATAGTTAATGTATTTGGTGCTGGCTTTGAGAGAGATCCACCTCTAACCGAAACAGAACAGAGAATGGAGGCAAACCAAGCTATGGATCAAGATAAAGAATTGCACTTAGAAATAGATGGGATTGAAGTTCAAAATCTTGAGAAAAAGTATAGAGTTGATTCCCCTCCTGGAGGCTTTGAATTTAATGCTCCCCCTGATAATCATTTCAACGTACCTATAGGTCCCTCTACAGGTGTATCGGATGGTATTTGGATTCTATTGAAGAATTTAAAACCTGGAGAACATACTATAACTTTTAGTGCAACACTTGACCTTACAGACATCATTGGACAAGTTGTAGATGCAGGTGCAACATACAACTTAGATGTAATACCTAAATATTACTGACCTCGTCTATCTATGATATAATACAAATATTTAGAAATAGTCCTTTTTCTAAATACTATATCTTTTTTTTATTTGATATTAAAATAAGTTTCTAATAATAAAAGCTAAATACTTTGTAGTAGAACCCTACTACATGGACGAATCCACTCCCGACGGGCCCGTAGTTTTCTAGGGCCCACTAGCTTAACGTGGAAGTTAAAATGAAATGAATATACCCGCTAGTATATGAGGTTTAGACATGTATAAATTGGGTGTATTTTAATGTAGGAAAAATATTTTATCAATGATTTGAAGATTAACTAACTTATTGATTTCAATCATTATTATATCAGATTACAAAATTTGAAATATCTTCTCATTTTTCATCTTTTAACATCTGTTTCACAAGAATAGAAATCAATGGTATTTACATGGTATCAATTCGAAACAGAATATTCATAATTATAACAGAATTTCAAGTATCTGCTATTGAGAATGAATTTAGAAGAAAAGAAAAATCTAGTAATACAACTTCATCAAGAAGGGAAAACTCAAAGAGAGATTGCTCAAGTAGCTCATATGTCTGTTAGAGATATTAGCAAGATTATTAGAAAATTAGAGGGAATTACAGAAGAGAAATCAATAGAAACACAAGCACTAGATCTCTTTTATCAAGGCAAAAAACCAATAGAAGTAGCTGTTACACTCAATCTAAATGCTCAAAAGACATCTAAACTCTATAAAGATTATTTGAAACTAGAAGGATTTCATAAATTGGTTTCATTATATGAAGAAATAAATGATAACTTAAGTTTATTCTTAAAATTGTATTATGCAATTATTCAAAATGGTATTAAACCTAATGAAATAGTAAATCTAGTAAAAAACTCTAATGAACTCGCCAATCTAAAAACTGCAATACAGATAAAGAGAAATGAATTATATTTTATTGAAGAAAAGATAAAACAATATCAAACTCAACTAATGATGGTGAATAATTATGGTGGATATCTCTAAACGGTTGTAAGTTTAAGTTCTTAATTCTAAGATCGCCGCCGCCATTTAAAGACACTATTGATAAAAATTAAGAAAATAACACAAAAGTAATTCTTTCTTTGAATATGTCACACGCTGAAAGCAAATTTACCCCGGAGGCAGAGGAAAGAATATATTCAACATTAATAAAAAATAAGAAAATTTTGATCTCCATTTTTAATTTTTTGTAGATAGTTATAGCCAAATAATTCCTGCAAAGTTTTAGCTGTATTTTCTCTAAAAATGCCTTATCCTCTTTTTAGAAACATTATGATTTAGGATCAAAATACCCTTAGGAAAAAGATTAAAATCTTTCGGCGCCGAAAAATTAAGATTAATTGTAGAATATGCTCATATAATAAATATAGCAAGAGATTAAATTTTCTTATTTTGTATTTTCTAAATGTGACTCATTATATCCGTAAATATCTTTTTAGTTTTTTATTAACATCAGTTTTCAATATTTTTCCTAACTGGTTTTTTCGAGATTAATAATTTAATAATCTTAACATGAATATCTATAAAGTTTTTAGATTCCGATCCGTAATCATTAAAGGATATTATTAGAAAAGTAAAGTCAGTAAAAAAACTAGAGTAAAATCTGTATTAGTAGTTCATCCTCCTGTCTGGTTTATGGTAAATGAAAGTATATTCTTGCATAGCCTAGCAAGAGAATAAAAGAATTTGAATAAAGAGATGATTCTTCAACCTTATTCTTATTCATTTCTTCTAATTCTTTATCCAAGTTATCGATAATGTCAAATCCAAGTATATTTCACCATGTTTAACAAGAGATTGGTTGTATTTTTCCAGTTTGTCACATAATATGGCTATAGTAGGTTAGCTAAATATCTTAGTAGTGAATTATGCAACAAAGCAAATTAAAATCTTAACTTAAGAGAGCCGTATAAATATATTCAATATATAATAATTATTCAGTAGATAATAAAAATTGATTGGTAAATCTAAGTTTTTTTCGTGTCTTTCGCCATAATTTCTCCAAGTAAACCGTAGGTAATTATACCCATTATTTTGTTTTTGTCATCCAATACTAATCCTCTTACAGATTGTTTGTCACTTATCTGCCTCATTTTTGCTGTTGCTTGTTGTAACGTATCTTGTAAACTGACTATTGCATAATTTGGAACACCATTCACAGTCCAAGAATTACCTGTAATATTGTCTTTTATTTTATTTAGATTTTGTTCAAAGTATGTTTTAAATGATTCTTTTATTTGATTGATATCCTCCTCCTTTTTATCACCAGAAAACAAATCAGATTTAGTTAAAAATCCTAGTGGTTTACCATCGTCTGTTGTTAATAATATTGTAGAAACACTCCCAGCATCAGCAAATTTTTTCCCTACAGGATCTGAAATTTTTGCACTTTTGTAATCTTTATAGTGTGGAACTAGATCAAGAATTTCTTTAACATTCATTTTTAGATATTCTTCTTCACTCAAGTGCACGTACACTTAGTTTATCTATTACATTATTAGCGCTCTCTGAAAGCCTTTCCATATTCTTGTTTCCATAATAAAATGCCAAAATGGCTCCAACCCATGTACCAAAAACGGGTAATAAGACACTTAGTAAATTAGTATTTGAAATATTGGCTTCTCTATAATAATTTTGAAATGATTGTAATATAGTGGTTGAATCAGTCTTGTTCGTAACAGTTGATAATATATTTTCATATGTATTATTATTCATTTCTAATGTATGTTGATGATTATAGATTAACCAAACAAGTGCACCAACTATGCCAACAATTAGAATTATAGCGAGTCCATTTGCAAAAACTCCTCCCCCAAGTGGATTCTTTAACTTATCTATTACACCAGTATTTTTATTATTTTGATCTTTATCATTAACCTTCTTTAACTTATCTGTTACACCAGTATTTTTATTATTTTGATCTTTATCATCAACCATTTAAATATCAACAAATTTAAATATATAAAAACTTTTTTATAAAGATTGGATCTTTTGCGTAAAAAGTTACAGCTATGTTCCTCTTTTTAGCAATTTTTTCATAGTTTTGCGACTGGTATAATATTCTGGTGCATGTGTTATTTTGAATCATGTTGAATCGATACCGGTAAATATGTGTCTTGTTCCTGTTAAGAGGATATAAGATGAGAGTATCTTTTCAGTATTCTGATGTTGATTCTATCTATGAATTTCTGCAGTGTTGTGTACTATGGAATTTTGGATAACTGGAGAAACAACCCCAAATAGATGCTTCAATTAATCATTCTGTATAATTATTTGTCTAAATGGCTCAGGTAATGATCCTGAATTATTATTTTCATTCACCTAAGGGTTAGACACTTGCAATAGTTCCTCCATCAAGGACATATTCAGTACAGGTAATATAAGAAGCCAGGTTGGATACTAAGATACAATGACGATAACGTTGCTCACTTGCAGCAGCCATTACAGCTTACCTATCAAACGCATGAGTTGTGTTTGCTCATACTTCATTTATAATCTCTATATTTTTGGTATTAGGAATATTTTGAATTTTTCCTATTGTTGTAGATAGTTTTAGTGGCATTTTCTTTCTTTACTCCTTCTTGCCTCTACAAAAAATAATATCAAATACAAAGTATATGAACCCACTTATAGAATGGGGCCAGTAGGATGTGAACCCTTTGATAGAGCGGGACCAGTAATGAAAATATAAAAATTTTAGTTCAACTCAATTTTTAAAATTATAGCAAATATATAAGAAATATTCAGATAAGGATAAAAAATATTATTGTTATTAGCTTAAAATGGTTGATTTAAATCAATTGTTAGAACGGCTAGGTGGACCTGCACTTTCCGGTATTATTGTTGCCTTGATTTCAGATTGGTATATACATAAAAAAGTAAAAACATTTGAGCAAAAATTAAATTTAATTGAGAAATACGATATAGGATTACGAGATAAAAGAATTGAGGCTTATAAAGAATTATGGAAATGTATGAAACCATTGAGTTTAACATCTAAAATAAAACTTGACGTATGTGACCTAATTTCTATGCAAGATTCTCTTACTAATTGGTATTACACAATTAATGGTGGTGGACTCTTTTTGACTGAGTCAAGCCAAAAAAGATATAAATTTTTTACAGAACTGTTCTTTTCATCTGTAGCATCTCTAAACCATATTGCACAATATTCTTCAAAATCATCTGGAACATCTGCATTTAATCTTATCATACTTAGTATATCTCTAAAAGTTAGTGGTATTGTTTTGAACTGTTCTTCATCTATTAATTTTAATGGATAATATTCTTTTATATGTGCCCTTTTCTTTGTACCTCTTCTTAATATCCATATTTTATAGTAAAATTCTAGTCCTTTGATTACAGGTGAAGTAGATATTCTTATATCAAATTTAGATACTGTACTCTGAAAATCCTTCTTAATATTCTCATCTTTTATTATTGAAAGATAATAGTTTATAGTTTCTTTAGTTACTAAAGATTTGTATTTTAGTTTAACCATTTTAATTGTTTACTCCTTGTATACATTTCTTTTTTAATGAATAATTTTATTTCTTGTTCATTAAGATTAAAAAATAAAAAAAATATATCATATGTTATAGGTAGCGCTGCATGTGCTGCATCTGCTGCATTTGTTATTATTATTCCATCCAAAGGAAATCCAGCAATTGCTTTTTTGTTCCATATACAGTTCTAATATTTTTTCCATTAATCCTTTTTTGGCCATATTCAAATCCCTCAATGATAGCAGCTATTTCATTCAAACTAGAAATTTGTGGTATCTTCTTTTTTAATTCGTGGATAAGGTCATATGTTATTGCGATCATTTTTGTTTCATCATCTATTTTTATAGGATTTAAGAAAGGTATCAGATTATGTTTCAAACAAAAGTTAAGTCTGTCTGAGAATGGAAGATTCGGAACCTCTGCATTAGAATCTGAATTTGTTATAATTATTTTTTCAATATTTCGATAATATTTGTTATATGTTTCATTTACCTTCTCGATTAGAAAACTTCGAAATAAAAGATTAATATCTTCTTTACTGTCTGCCATCTGATTTTCCTTTACAAAGTATTTTATCCATTCTGGCGGCTCTATATGTACAGATTTGTACATTTCTGTTAGTATTATTTCTGCAATTTCATTCCAATCTCTTTGACCATCAAGTAAAAGCTCTTGGTGTTCCATAATATAGTTTACAGTAAAATCTCCAAGATATCGTAATTCGTGTTTTACTCGTTGATCAAATAATTCTTTGAAGTCTTTCATCTCGCCTTCAGAATACTGATCATTTTCCGTAAAAACAATTGGAATTATTCTACGTCTAAAACCTGTATCAGATGGAGGACTTGAATTACTTGTTAAAATGCATGGCGCAAAGGATGGTATATCGGTGTAGGTAGTTTTATTTACAAACTTTTTTCTAGCATTAAGATCGGTTACTGCAGTTTTAATTATTTCTACCATATCTCTATTTCTATTCTCATCATTTAGCTGTGCTACCTCATTTATCACAATGGGATATGTACTCTTACTCAATGCTTCTCCAAGTCTAGCTTTTGTATCTACTGCAGTAAAAGACAATATTGAATCTTTATCCTGATAGTGGTTCCAGATGCAGCAGCATATATCGCCTAATGTTGATTTTCCTGTATTAGACCATCCATAAGGATATAGTCAAGGAATCCATTTTTTGTGTACTTGCTTTAGTACATAGTCAAAAGGACCAGCAATAGACCATTTTATAAGAGTTGGAAATACATCTTTATTTTTAAATTTACTTTGTAAAATATCTATTAATTCACAGCATTGCTTGATTTGCTCTAACGTAGGTTTTGAATGATTATTATTATTATTAGAACCGATATAATGTTTTATCTTTCCTTCAATAAAGTAAAATCCAGGCGTATCGATATCATTTTTTACAATTAACTTTCCATTTCTTTCAAATGCACTTATTATTATTGATAAGGCTTCTGTAGCTTTTGTTGGCATGTAAATTAATGATTTTTCTTTTAGACAAGATAATATTTCATCTATTGTTTTTGGACCAATTGTAAATGAATGTTGAGATTGTGTTACAAATCTAATTGTATACTTTTGATCAAATAATCCTAATGGATTTTTATTCAATATTACTTCTACAGGTATGGCACCAATCACAATTCTTGAAAATTTTAGACAAGATATGGTTTCGTTGCTTTCATTTTCAATTGTAGCTCCTTCTATATTGCTCTTTCTTCTTGTTACATCTTTTTCTTTGAGTTCTGCAAAAATTATTTGTTTATGATTCTGAATGTGCAACTAGAAATCTTGTAGGATTATATGATATTATTTCCCAACTATGTTTTGATAATTCTTCTCTTACTTGTGGTTGAAGCTGATTTAGAATAGAAATTTTTTTGGATGTGGATAAATCTATATTTCCTCCTTCTGTTCCTGCTAGACTATTGTCATCAGGCTTCGTATCTTTGTTATTTTTTATTAAATTATTGTCCATGCTATTTTACCACCAATTCCATTCATGTGAAAATATTGATAGTCTATTGATTCATACAATCTCTTTACAGAATTTGTGACTATTTCATTAAAAACTTCTTTATTAGTTTTATATATATGATTTAGTTCTTCTTTTAGTTTTGGAGATAGAATATTACCGTATATATTAAATACTAAAGGTCTATTTGCAAGATTAATTTTATATATTACACCTTTTGCCTGTTCTTGATATGGATGTTTAATTACAATTTCTTTGACATTATTATTGGTGTTACTAACACTTTCATTTATTTCAGCATCATAATATGAACTTAAATGAAGGACAAGCTCATCTTCTATCTTTGAAAGCGACCAAAGTAGGTTGAAGTAATTTCCTTTACTTTTTGAAAGGGATTTATCATTACTATTAGAATAACCAAGATCTTTACTATCAATTATCATATTAGCTATCATCACCTATTCAAATTATTCTTTTCATCAAAATGCTGTATTGTATTATTGTTTTCTTTTTTGATCTGATTAGCAGTAGCAGAAACTAAATCTATTGTTGATGATATAGATATTATTGTTAGCAGAGAACATGATTTGCCAATCTTGCCTCTGCTATCTTGAATTTTTCTTGATCTTTTTCTATTCCAATAAATTTTCTTCTTAGGTTTAATGCAGCTATTCCTGTAGTTCCTGAACCCATTAAAGGATCCAAAACTATTTGATTCTCTCCTACTGTTAGATTTTTTATAATGTATTGTGCTTCTACTGTTGATTGTTCCCAAGGATGCAAAATTTTCTCTGGAGGCTTTGATTCCACATAGTCATAAAGATACCCCATTTGTGTCTATTGAATAAGTTGAGATAGTTTGTCTCCTTTTACAACCAAAGTAATGGTTTCCATAATACAAATACCGTTCGTGGATGAACTGCTTTTGCTGCTCCAGTATGCTTAACTGCTATAGATCCACCAATACTTTAAGTTCAATTTTTTTTCATCATTATTATTGTTATCAAAGGTTTTAGTAACATCATTTAGATTTATTTGTCCTACAAATGTTACCATACTTCCACCATCTTTCAATACACGATTTGCAAAAAGTAACAAGTCTTTGTAAATAGGAAGAGAATCGTATCCATAAGGTAGGATCTGTAAATATCAAATCAATGGAATTGTCAGGTATAACAGTAGAATCTACTTTTGTGAAATCATTTAGAATAAGATTACAATTTTTAGGTATACCGTATACATTTTTTAGGGATTTTAATTCCTGTCTTTTCTTTTCTTTTTTTAGTTTATTATATGCTTTATCTACACTTAATTTTTTAGACTCTATTTTGTCTAAAAGTGGTTGATATTTTTCGGGTTCTTGCTCTGCTGCGTTAACTATTTCTTCGGCTTTTTTAAGTGTAGTATGACTAACACCAACAAATCCTGCTACTTTTTCTCTGCTCTCGCCACTAAGCTCTCCGCAAAATTTGCGGAAGCGTTATTATTCATTGTACATTTGTCTTTCTTTTGCTTTCTTTTTCTCGTAAGGTTCCATAGCCCTTTTGATAGCAACCATTTCAGAGATAGTCCACTCTTTACGATAGTGATTAGCAGAAAATTCACCTAATACTATCTTCTCAAGATTAATCTTTAAAAAATGGGATATCCGCTCTACCTAGTTTTTTAAATGCAAGTATTCTTCTTTGTCCATCTATAAGCTCATTATCTTCGTTAATTACTATTGGTTGTAATAATCCTAACTGTGATATGTTATCTGCTAAAGTATCAATATCTCCAAATTCTTTTCTATATCTCTCTTTGATTATGATATCTTTAATTGGAATTGTATCTTTGGAGGTTAATTGAGGAACTAAGCTTTCATATTCTGGATTGATTCTAATTTGTATGTTCCCATCACTTTTTTCATCTAATACTTTAAGATCCAAGATATCTATTGACCTCCTTGTATAGTAAATTTAGGAAGACACTCTTTACATAGAAATAATGAAATCTTACCGAATTGTCCTACATCTAATTTTATTTCGTTTGTTGCCTGTTTATAACATCCATTAGCTTCACAGATAACATTATTATTTTGTATATCTATAATATTGTTGGGTATAGATATAGTAGATGCTATGTCTATCGCCTTCTTTTCAGCATGGTTCGCTTGAGATCCGAGGGTGGAACTTCTGGAATCAAGCGAACCTACATTTTTATCTTTTTTCATCATTTTCCAAACATAACCTCTTAATAATTTTTAGGAGATATTTGCTTCGAGGAATATCTCCTCGCTCTTCATCTATTTTTTTCAATATTTCTATAGGAAAAGATATGCCCGCAGAAATCGTATTTTTTGCATATTTGTTATTATGCAAAAAATTAAATATATATATTCCTCATATACCCATATGGGCCATTTAAGGTATATATTATCATTATATGAAATACAAAAAATGTTTCTTAATCCAGGAGAAGCTGCAAAACACTTGCTTCCTTTAATTATAGAAAAAAAATATTTTACTACTTATCAATGTTATAAAGAACTAAATAAACAAAAGAAGATTTCTTATAAAAATGTACATAAAAGGGTAAAAAAACTTTATGAGCTTGGAATATTAAAGGAAGTTTCTAATATCAGTCCAATTAAACATGGAGCTATTTATTATAAGTTATCCTCTTTCGGAATCTATTTTATATTTTTAATACATAAAGTCAATTCATTGAAGCTTGACAAATTAATTAAAAATTATCCACATGATGGACTATTAGAATATTTTCTTTACCAATTTATAGAGAAAAGAACAATTAAACAAATAAAGTCTTATATTATTTTAGGATATATTTTTGACTTTCTAAAAGAATGTTGCATTAGTATAGAACGTTTATTGAAACATCTTCCACAGATAGAAAAAGATAGAGGTTATTCAACTTGTATTACAGTAATTGATAATTTAATTAATCCAGATCTTGAAGATTATTGGTTTGGAGGTTCAAAAGATTTTATAGACTATATAAAACAAAGATTTAAAATTGAATGGCTTGACAAAAATACTTCTAAAATAAATTATAATAAATCTAACAACTTGATTGAGATTGTAGAAAAAAATGATAGCCTTATATTAAAACTAGATCTTAAAGATAAAAAAGCTATTCTATACGATAAAGAAAATCTGTTATTTGAATTTGAGTTAGACCAAGTAGGAGAAAACTCCTTCGCAATTAATGAATTTAGACCAAGAACAGTAAAAGAACACCTAAAGGAGATATACTATTTTGAGAATAAAAAATATGAAAGTGGTACTAATTTATGTATGAAGATCTTAAACTATGCAGATTTTAAAGGTGGAGAAGGCAAGTTATAGACAATTTTCTAATTATTAATGATTTAAAATTGTTATCTAAAAATCAAAGTTTTAGGAATATGTTACATCAAATAAAATATAACTTTGATAATAATTATTATAAATTTGAGAATTTGTATTTAATTTGATATACTGTGGACTAAAAGAATGATGATTAAATTTGATTATTACAAATATCGCATATTTTACAATTTATTCTTTAGCTTATCTGGTTTTACATTTGCTAATAATGGATTTTGTTGAATCATTGAAAAGACTTGTTCAAACTTTTTGTTCATTTCGTTAATTTGCTCTTTCATACCTCTTATTTCATCATCTTTTTCTTGCAATTTGCCTTTGATTACATAGTCTTTATCTTGATTTTTCTCTTGTAATTCTTGAACTTTTTTAGAAAGTCTATTTTCATCGTTTATTGTTAGGTCATTAACTACTAACAAATATTCATTTAGCATTCCACTAACTGAAGGTCTGTAATATGCACCTGATAAACCGATGGAGTGACCTAATAACATTTCTCTTACTTCGGGATTTATCTTTTTGTTTTCATTGTTGTATGTGTAAATTTTCTAAAGCCGTGATGCTGTGCTATTTCTTTACGTTTACGGATTTCTTTATTTTTTGTATTTGAATCTAATGATTCTGCTATCGTAGATGTTACACTTCTCAATCCT
Organism: uncultured Nitrososphaerales archaeon; assembly: GCA_963840085.1. Taxonomy (GTDB): domain Archaea; phylum Thermoproteota; class Nitrososphaeria; order Nitrososphaerales; family Nitrososphaeraceae; genus TH1177. The sequence goes on along the minus strand of CAWIYT010000096.1, from coordinate 11,990 downwards.
ATTTCAATCAATATTCGTCTAAGTGTGTACTTGAATGTGTCATTGTTTAAATGTCTTGGATGCTGTATATGCAATAGAATCATCTAGTATAAAATCATCTCTTAGCAAGGGGGAATTTTCATTTAGTTTCTCCCCACATCTCTTTCTATAATCTAGGTATTCATCTATGTATTTGGTACATTCTGGTGTACAAAAAGAATAGTATTCGTATTTTGTACCCTCATAAAAGGTGATTTGATATAATTTATAATCTTCAAAGTATTTTAAATGTTTTAACTTCAATGGGGGTATTGCTCCGAGTCTGCAACCAGTAGAAGCCATAAGCAAAACAAATACTTTGTATTTTCGATCTGAAGCATCTACAATTTTTTTTATTTCCTCTCTAGTATAGGCTCTATCTTTGACTTTTTTTGTGTGTTCACCTAAGAACTTTCCTATTTTTTTTCTGTTTACTATAATATCGTTCATAGTGAAAAATAAGACGATTGCAGATAGTTTGACATTCATAGTACTGTATGCTAGTCTTTCATCTCGCATTTTTCTAATGTATGATATGATGTTTGCCTCTATTACTTTGGGATTTTGTTTTAGTAAGATGTGGAGATCATCTTTTCTTATTTTCAAAAATTCTAGATAGGTCATAAAGGAATAGCCATATTTATAACGAGTTTCTTCCGACGTTACCGCTTCAATAAAATTTTGCCATGCTACCTTAGAGTCTATATTTTCTGGTTCTTCGTATACAGCAAATAACTGTTTTGCCACATCAAGATAATATAATACTGATACTAATAAAGGTAGTATATTTCATCGGAAATACGGATTTCAAGAAAAATGATCAAATTTTTTACTTGATGTTATTTATTGATTCCTTTTCCTTAGATAAAAATTATTATTTTTTTAACAATATCTTTTATCTTTTTTTGTTGTTTATCTTTATTTTCAGGTTTAAAATATAATAACTCTATTTATATATACGTGAAAGAGAATCAAAAAATTTTTTGTTACCAAGATAATAATTGATAAAACTATTGATAATAATGAATTGTATTTATTATTATTATGAAAAACTTGAATAAATTTAAAACATTCTATTTGCTTAAATGTCTAATTGTTTCTTCTTTTCTATGTTCAAATATTTTTTTTAATTTTTTACTAACGTAAATCGAAGCAATCTTTCCAAATATTCCATATGGTAAATCAAATTCTACTTCGTCGGTTACTTCTGTTTTATTCTTATTGATTTCTTTAAATTTGTGAATGTGTTTCCATTTATTAAAAGGACTTACCAACATTTCATCTATGTATTTATATTTCTGAAAAAATGTTATTTTTGAATACCAGATTCTTTGGATAATTATCTTAGCTGAAATAGTGACTTCTTGGCCAAGAATAATTTTTTGATTTGTAGTAGTTATTATTTTCAAATTCAATTTTTTTGGCGAAATAGTTTCTAAATGTTTAATATCTGTATAAAATTGCCAAACTTTCTCAATATCCTCATTTACTATAAATTTATTTATAAATTTAGTCAAGCAAAAAAAGTAATAGAAATGATCTAATTCAAATGTTATGATATGTGTATTTAATCACAATAATAGGAGATAATTCAATGGTTATATCTAAATATTAGCTTTATATTGAATTGGTGAAAATTATATTTTCATCTTTGTCTCAAAACATTTTGGTTATTCAAAATATAGGATGTGAACATTTAGGTAATCTTTCTAGACTATTCGAGTCTGATGGCTATAATATATCATTATTAAATTCTCAGAAGGATTTGATTCCTACAGATCTTATCTCTTATTCTGGCATTGTTATTTTGGGAGGTCCTATGTCAGTTTATGATAATTATGATTATTTGAAAGATCAACAAAAATTAATTAGAAAAGCTGTAGATATGAAGATACCGACATTGGGAATATGTCTTGGTTCTCAATTGATTGCGGAAGCTATGGGTGGAAAGGTTTATCCAGGAAACCTAAAAGAAATAGGTTGGTGTGACATTGAAATTACTGAGAATGGAAGTAGAGATATATTCAATGGAATTACAACTTTAAAAAATAAAGTTTTTCAGTGGCATGGCGATAGCTTCCAGCTCCCTGACTCTGCAATAATTTTAGCTAAATCCGACACATATATCCAAGCTTTTCGTATAAATACTGCAATAGGAATCCAATTTCATATTGAGGTAAATGAATCTATGATCGGAGAATGGATAAAAGTTTACTCAAAAGAAATAATTGATTTAAAATTGGATAAAAATAATATCATACCTCAACAAAAACAGCAAATTATAAATCTTCTGCTATTGTGTAAGTTGGTATACAATAATTTTAAGAAGATGATCTATAATTATAATTACAAATATAATCAATAATATTGAAACAATAAATTATATATATCAATTATATTTTCCTTTACCATTAAACATCTACTAATAATCTTGGGTTATTTTTCATAATCTTTACCAATTTCTCGATTTTCTTAATGCTTTCTGGATGCAAATGATGTTCTAAACCTTCTGCATCTTTGTTAGCAGTTTCTTCATCAACTCCAATTAATTTAAAGAATTCAGCTAAAAGTCCATGGCGATTTCTTATTCCCATAGCTATTGAAATTCCTTTATCAGTTAATTTAATTCCTCTATATTTTTCGTAAATAAGCATCTCTCCGTCGTCAAGTCTTTGTACCATCTTAGTAACACTAGGAGAACTTACATTAAGATACTGAGAAATATCTACTGTTGTGGCATATCCTTTGCTTTGTACTAATTCATAAATCATCTCTAGATAATCTTCCATTCTAGGAGTTCTCTCTTTCTCTTTATTAGAAAAATTTGCGTTACGAATAGAATCTAATCTATTGTTTTTTTCCTTGTTTTTGTTTGTTGCTTGGTCTGCCAAATTAGTTAAAATCAAATAACAAATCCTCTCCTCCTATTTTTATATAAGCAAACTTGTTAAATACATCATTATCATGCCTACAAAAAAACCACTTATAATATACCCATCATCATATACATTTTTCCCTTCCGCCGAATAGGAGGAAGAAAACCAAGAATATATTTGATAGGCCACTTGAAATATCGCTCCCGCACCTATGGCTATAAAGATAGCTGTTGCAATAGGATAATACAGAAAACCTCCTATCCATGTTCCTAAAATTGTGGGAGCTCCTGCAATTAAACCTAGAATGACTAGTCTTCCAATATTTATCTTTTTTTGACTTTTGGTTAATGGAGAAATGATAGCTAAACCTTCAGTAGTATTATGAATTGTGAATCCTATAATTAAAAAAGTACTTAATGCTATTTCCCCGATTAAAATTGTAGATCCAATTGCTAATCCTTCTCCAAAGTTATGTAATCCAATTCCTATTGCAACCATCATTGATAGTATTAATGGTTTTATAATCTCTAATTGAGATCCCTTAGAAGTTGAAGAGAGAGAAGTTGAAAATGATTTTGAAGAATGATGCCTTTCTTGTTCTACTGGCTGTTTTTTCTCTGATTTCTTTGTTAGTTTTTTTGTGATAAAGGTTAATCCAAGAAAAGTTATTATTGTCACTATTATAATGAGCATCTGTCCATTAAAGAGATCTGAAACATTTGTAACAATTATCTTATTACTCTCAAGCAAAGCATCAATTCCTAGAAATACTAACAATCCTGCAGTAAGACTTAGAAAAAAATTATATTTATTTTGACTTAATCTCTTGATAAATGGATACCATAACAGGCCAATCATTACAGGAATTATTCCTACATAGGTTCCAATAATGGCAAAGAGTGATAACTGTTCATAAGTAGGCGCTATTGTAGGAGCAGCTGCTTCGACTAATTTACTAAATCTTGTGCCATCGTCTGTAGTAATTCCTATCTCATATGGTTCACCTCTATTCCATGAAAACGGAATAATTATTTTTGCTGATTCAAATCTCTTCAAATCTTTTTTTGGTTCGATTGCAGCTGGATGAATTCTATCATTTATATCGGCTTGAGAAATGCTAGTATCGATTTGACCTGTATTTCTGATATATGCAACAATAGATTGCTTCTGAAATTCAATCTTTTCAATAGTAATATTTGGCAAAGGAATATTACCATGTAAAAAAGCTGCTCCAGTTGGACTTAAAATAAAAATAATAATGCCTGCTAATACTAAAAATGGGATTGCTCCAAATAAGATTATCTTTCCTTTCACTAATTTGTGATCAATGTTATCACTTTCTTTTTCTTTTTTGTTATTGTATTGTTCCAATCTAATTTACTCCTCTTGGAAAATTTATTGACTGAATTGCATCAATATTTCTTATATTCTGATTATTATTTGTCAAATTATACGGCTCTGTTCAGATAAGCAGCAAAAGCTGATAGCTTGAGAATGTTCTAAATACACTATGAAAATTAAATTTGAAAGAAATAAAACATCTACTATTATCGTAATGTATTCTCTTTATCTATACTTTCTTGGTCTAAGTTTAAGAAATACTTCCAAGGCATTAGTGATATTTAGAGACGAGAAGAGAAGTTATGTTTCTGTTTGGAACTGGATTCAAAGATTTGGATCCTGTCAGATCTATAAAAGAAAAAGAGTGTCTGCCTTTATCATAGACGAAACAGTTATTCAAATCGGTAACCAGCATTTCTGGCTATGGTTTTGTATTGAACCAATTCATAGTTCAGTGCTTGGAATATACATTTCAGAAGAGAGAAATATGCTGATTGCTGAAAAATTTATTAGATCTCTTGTATCAATCTATGGAAAACATATTGTATACACAGATGGAGGTTCATGGTATGATGAAGCATGTAATGTAATTGGATTAAAACATTATCTACATTCTTCAATAGAGAAAAGTCTAATGGAACGGGTTAACCAGTATTTCAAAGACAGAATAGAAAGTTTTGACGACTATTATCCATGTATGCAAATTGAATGTAATCTATTACATGTACATAACTGGATACAATTCTTTGTATCCATGTATAATGATACAATAGCAAATAATAATAATTGTTTTGAGTTAGAGGAGGTGAGAATATTATCTTAAATTAACAGAGCCAATTATACTTTGTATTGGAACTATTGTTATATTCACCAGGATCTCTGACTAAAAATAAACCCATCCATCCTTTTTCAGCAAATTCAGTTTTGTGAGCATGAAACATGTATTTTCCAGGATATTTGTAATTGAATTCTAAAATGCTTCTTTCTCCTTGATTCATTGTAATCATGTCAGTATATTCATCTGGAATAGTATTTGTTCCACTTCTGTAGACATGATACAGATTTGCATGTAAATGGAAATTATTTATTGGATCAAATTCTAGCATATTTACAAGATAAATCCTAACAAGCTGATCCTTTTCAATTTGAATAGGATGATGCATATAGTAATAGGGAATTCCATTAACTGTATAGAAATTATTTTCAGTATCAAAATCTGTATCATATCCATTCATCACCATTACCATTTCATCTGCTTGCGGTCTTGGAGTTTTTGGATCAACAATATATACGCCATATAATCCATGAGTTATATGCTCTTCTAAAGGTTGGATATGACAATGATAAGGAAATACTCCAAATGGTTCAGCAGTGAATTCATAAACAAATTTTCCACCTGGAGCTACTCCTTCAAATACTCCATCCATTTCAGACTTGTGCATTCCATGAAAGTGCATCGTATGGAATTTTGAACCATTATTTATGAAATTAACTCTTATTAAATCTCCTTCAGTAGCTCTTATTGTTGGTCCGGGAACTGTTCCATTAAATGTCCATACGTTATAGAATACTCCAGGAGAAATCTCCTTTACTAGATTATCTGATGCTATGATGGTAAATTCTCTAAGAACAGTTCCATTATCTAATGTTGATACTCTTCCATAATTGAATTCACGAAGATATTTATCTGGATCTATTACTCCATTCTCCTCTATTATTTGATTAGTCGGATCAATAATTTCTCCTGAAGTGATTAATTTACTATAGCCTGGAGTGTGACCTCCAAAGAGTTCTATAGCATGCCCCGATATTTTGTTCTGACTAACTCGCAAATCTATGATCAATAATATAAAGAAAACCAATATAGATGATAATACAAAAAATCGAATTTTATTCATATTGTAAATATACTTTCATTACTAAATAAATGTTAGCCTAGGTTAACTTTTAAGAAGCCAAATATAAGAAAGATATCAATGCTTTAGATTTGATATAAACAGAAAAAAGAGAATTAAAAAATTAATTCTGTGTTTGATTTGTTATAGGAGCTGTTGGTCTACTCTTTAAAGTAACCTGTTTATCTAGAGACTCTCCATCTCTATATATCGATAATGTTGCATTCTCATTTACCGATTTGTTCAATTCTAAATATGATACCAAATCTTCCATCTTGATTATTTGTTTGCCATCTATTGCTGTAATGAGATCTCCTCCTCTCTTTTCGCCATATTGATTTATATTGCTACCATTCAAGCCTGCTAAATCTGCAGGACCGTCTCTGACTATATTGTCTATAAGGATACCTTTTTCGTTTCTATCTATTTTTTCTCTCTTGGCAAGGTCTGCTGTTAAGGTAGTTCCAGTTACACCTAGCCATGGATGAGTATAATTTTTCCCTTCTATCAATATCGGAATTATTCGTAATATTGTATCAGAAGGAACAGCTAATCCAATATTGCCTGGAAAGATACCTGCAGTATTAATTCCTATAACTTCTCCTTTCATATTTAATAGTGGGCCTCCAGAATTTCCAGGATTGATTAATGCATCAGTTTGAATAGCATTTGGTATTGAAAATCCTTTTTCGTCTATAGATAAGAGTCTACCTATCTGACTAATAATTCCTGTTGTCATTGAACTCTCTAATCCAAAGGGGTTACCTATAGCTACTACTGGATCACCAACCCTTAGCTTAGATGAATTTCCAATTACTAAGGGTTTAAGCGACTCCTCCGTTACATTTTCATTTATCTTTATAACTGCTAAATCACTGAAAGGATCTGTTCCCGTTATATTTGCTGTATATCTATCTCCATTAATGAAAGTTATATCAACGACTGGTGCCTTTTCAACAACATGATTATTTGTAACAATATATCCTGTATCGTTATAAATAAATCCTGTACCTAATGAAGTTTGATTCTCTTTATTTGGACCTAAGGGATCAGCAGGAGGCATTGTTTTTGTTACTTGAACAACTGATTTTCCTACCAATTCATAGAGATCAGTTAAGGATAGATTTTTGCTGGTAGTAGATGTTTCGGTCAAATTTTGGGCATTAGCTATTCCAAAAAATGTACCACTGGCTAGGAGTATTAGCATTAAAACAATAGTACTACTATTACTATTGATTATAATTTTTGACATCTAAACATTAAAGTAATTTGTTATTTCTATATGTTTCTTTTAAAATAAGATTGATATGTGATTACAAAGTTATACGATGAGCTGTTTATTTTCATTTATTCCCATCTATTTATGCAAAGGATATATATGAGAATCTAAAAATTTTTTTTCTCTTGTATTTATTAAATTTAAGAAATTTTTTTATCTAATAGTTAATAGCTTTAATTTGATAATTATAATGAATATTCAATTATTCTATAATATAATAGAGAAGAAATGAAAAAAAGGGACTGATTGATCCTTTATTGTTGAAATAACTTTCTAATTTCATATGTGATTATGAGTAATAAAAGTATCATCTTTACCTATTATTTGATTACTCTTCTTCTTTTTTTATTTAACTTGATTTTGCTATTATTAGTTATCCTTATTAATTGTATAGGTTAAAATTACTTATAAATATGAATTATAAAAATATTAAATTCTTAACTTATTCAGATTTAGAAATATCATTATTTATTTTAATTGTTTCTACTATAGGATCATTTATACAAGTTGCTGGAGCAAGTTGGGATATAACTTCTCATCTATTAAATCAACCAGAATCGTTTTTCACTCCTTCTCATACTCTGCTTTATAGTGGGATAGGATTAATAGTAATTTCTGCTGGAATCAGCTTGTTTCTATTGAGAAAGAAGGAAATCAAACAATATACTTCTATCTCTCTTTCTTTTAAATTATTTATAATAGGATCATTTTTGTCTTTAATTGCCGGGCCTTTTGATTATTTATGGCATCAAACTTTTGGATTTGATGGTCTACTAAGTCCAACTCATATAACTTTGGCTACAGGAATGCTGATTAACTCTGTGGCAGTTTTCATAGGGCTATATGGTGTAATAAATAGTAATAATAAATATTTCACGTTGGAAAAATTTGGGTAAACTTTTCCTTATTCCTTGTCTCTCTTCGTTATGGTTTATGTCAATATGGTATGTCTTTATGTTCGTCTTACCATTTTCTGAATCTGAATTTTTTAATTTTAATTTAAATACATATAGTGCAACTCTTATAGCAAGTATTTTTCTTCCACTAGTTAATTCTATTATGTTTCTATGCTCTTCAAAGGTATTCAATAACGTTTTCGGGTATGCATTTATAATAGTCTATTTATTGGTATTGGTAAATACTTTCTCAACTATTGTTCCAACTGGTAATTTGCTTTCTCCTCTTATTCCTTGGTATCTTGTTACTGTTTTAGGAACATCTCTTCTTGCAGATATATTATTAAATTCAAGATTTATTAGAATTAATACTCAATTTAAAAATAATAAATTGATAGCTTCTTCTATAGTTGGAGCAATTTTCTATTTCTTTAATTATCCTATGATCGTATGGACATATGGAACATTCCTAAACAGTAATCTAGAATCGTTAAATGATGTATTACCAACATTTCTAAATACTATTGTATCTATAACTTTTATTACTATACCAGTGGGTGCCGTAATGGGGTTAGTTGGATATTTGATATTCTCAAAGATGGAGAATTCTTTAAATGTTTTGATTAGAGAAAAAAACAATTCTAAAGTTATGAAATCCGATCATTAGAATCTATTTTATCAAATTGCTTTATCAATAATAAAAAAAATTATTATACATACTTTAATCTGAAGAGTAGAATCTTTTCCAATTCTACATAATCAAAAAATGGATAAAGCATATGAAAAATTTAAATAAATTTTTTTGTCTTCAATTCTTTAATATAATTGTGTCATCTATATCCCTCAATGAAAACTAGTTTTTGATAAGTATAACTATAGCGATAATGGCATTTATTGAGATATTATTACTTTTAGTTTCAACAATTAGTCTAGCAAATTTTTGTAAATGCACAACAACATCAACCACTACCATTACCAAAAGTAGAAGCATCAGAAAAAAAACTATTTTTATTTTTAATGAATATAATAGTAGATCAGGAAATAAAGCAGAAAAATGTGCAACTTTAGTCAGTGTAGTTAAAGGAAAAGCCAAGCCTGATTACAATTTGTGTGCCATTATAATATATCATCAAGATATTTCAATAGTAAGAAATGATAGAATGATATTGAATATTTTTTCTGGACTTGGCCACTATATTGAAATGGTGCCAGCAGTAATTAATAATACTGGAATGTTTGCTTCAAAAGATGCCATACAATATACAACAACAAAAGCAACAAAATAATCAAAAAGTAATGTTTAGGAAGTGGGCTTTAGATCCAGAATTGTGCCAGTTCTACAAGTTTTGCAAAAATATAATTGGACTCAAACTGCATTGCATCATCATATGTTAAATGAATCACCAAAGGCATTATTTTTACACTGGACAGTAGCTGGCGATGTTCTGGTGAATTAATAAAACAAGCAAAGGAAATAAAAGATGAAGACATCAAAATATCAAAATTTTTAGAGATCAAATACGAAATCTACCTTCTGCAGTACCTTAGTATAAATAAAAAATTAGTATATCAAATCTATATTTCTTGTTTTTAAATCTTTATTAATAGACAATAAAATTATCTTAAATCAATATATATTATAATTATCATTATTTATTACCCTAAAACATTAGCAATGACAAAAGACTCTGTCAATGCCATAGCCTTACTGATATTCTCCATAGGCTATGGCATTTCAGTAAATAATTAATGTATCAAAAACCATACAAGAATAATGATACTAATACAAATAAAAAAGTAATTCTTTTTTTAAAGATACTATATTTTTTTGTTATTTCAATTTATTTGTTTAAAAAGAGTGAAAAGGAAAGATAATTGGCTTAAAATCTTTTATTATTTTTAATTTATATTCTCTCTGAAAATTTGTTGTAGACTGATAGAAAAGTTAAGAGTGATATGATAAAATTTGTTATTAAATCTAGAAATAGAGTTGTGAAATATTAATTATTTTAAAACTATCAAATATAATTGCCATATCAAAAAAAAAATTTTAAATTTTTAAAATAAACAATTCATTATTGAATGTTAAGCTGTAAAGACTGATACTTTAATATATCAAATTTTCACTATTTCTGACTAGTAAATAAATTTTTTTTATAATCGGGTACAAATTGTTTCAAATAACTCAGAATTGATGAGAAAGTTATTCAATACAAGTAATCAATTTAGGAAGGAAGAAGTCTTTATTTTGTATTTCTTTCTTTTCTTATTTCTCGTATTACAAAGTCTATATACCTTTTTAATTCCTTTTCATCAAATTCTATTGGAGCATTTGTTACTCTTTCTAAACTATCTTTGCGTAGTGTAACTTCAGTGACAATTTTTTCAATTTCTTTCTTCATTTCTGCTTGTCCTATTAATCCTAACAACCTTGATTCTGAGGCATAGTTGTATATGGATTTACGCAATCTGTCATTAGCTGAAACAAGGACCTGCTGAATTATAAATTCCTGACAACATAAAAAATGCTCCTATAATTAAAACTGTAATAGTCACAAGTCCAAATGGAGGATAGGGAACAAGAGCTTCTGGACCACTGCCTGATTTGAACCAAATATTAAAAGAATACCCCATCCAGAAATAACCATGTATGATTTTATATTTTTTTCATAACCTATGATCTTGGATATGTTCCAGAATACAACTGCAAAAGTCAATCCTCCAATTGGTTTACTTAATGATAGAAACGTTGTTAATATAATAGAAACAGTAATCGGATCAATTGTTAAATACGAAACCAATATATTTGCAAAGATAAATTGATAAAAGTAATTTATTAAAAAATACACAAGTGATATAGATAATAATATCCAGTATAATATAGCATTAATTAGCTTCTCTCTATAATAATTCATTAATAAGGCTGTTGTAATCCATATGCTAATAAATGACAAAATAGAAGATACCTTGTGATACATTATCCAAAAAAATACGTATCTACCAACAGATATGTCTACTGTGCCTCCAACAAATTTTCTTATTTCATCAGGTCTGTCAGTTAACAGTTATGTAAATGCATAGATTGACAATTATAGTAAACTACCATTTACCTTTTTGACAAATATTTCTGATAGGTGAGCTTTAGCTGGGTGTATAATTATTCAGTCGTGTGGTAAGGTATACTCCCATCATCAGAGAAATTAAAGATAAAGATAAAAATAAACTGTATACTCTTTTGGATACAAATCCAGAAATAAAATATAGGATAAAAATTATACTTCTTGCTAATGACGGGTACACAGGACCAGAAATAAGAGAGATGACCAACACTTACGACAAAACAATTAGGAAGTGGATTCATAAATTCAATGATAATAATGGAATAGAAGGTCTGTTTACAAAGATAGACTATTCTCCTATGGTAAAGATAGATAATGATGCAAGAAAACAGATTGTAAAAATAGCATCTACAAATCCAAGCTAATCCTGGATTAAAATTCTCTACTTGGTCACTGAGATCACTTGCTGGTTATCTTACCGAAGACGACAATAAGATAGTAAAACAAGGAATGAGTCATACCAGAATTAAAGAGATCCTAAATGAAAGTAAAATAGAATGGAGAAATTCAAAGACGGTACTGGAAAAGAGTAGAGATCCTGAATATGAATTGAAAAAAAGAGGATT
>CAWIYT010000095.1:0-3744 GCA_963840085.1 uncultured Nitrososphaerales archaeon | reverse complement strand
GTTGTATATTCTTTCACTTATAAATAATAACTGATCAGATAGATGAGCCAATGATCCTCTCTTTACCTTGTCATTTTCTCTCCCCAATGACTGATTTATTATCTGCAGTTCTTCTATCGTAATCTGTAAATTTGCTTCTTGTCTTTTCGACTAGGAACATAATATTTAGAAGTCAATAAGGATTCAACTTTCCTGAATATTTTTTTTCATTTAATATAAATATAGTGAAAAACCTTATTATGAAGAAGAATACTACGATGAGAAACCATACTCTAGTTATAGAGATTAACTAAATAACTATCAAATAATCTAGAAAAATTAATTTAGTCTTTTATTTTTTTAAAAACTTTATTATTTTATAGATTAATGATAATGATAATATTCTTCTCCATTTTGTAAAATTTTTCTCTCTTTATCATTTAATGATAAACCGCTCATTTCCTTAAACTGCAATGCGTTAATTATGGCTTTTCCTCCATAATGATTGTTAAAATATATCCTAAGTTTTTTAGTTTGATTCTTTAACTTTCTGACTTTATGGACCCAAGGTTCAAGTTCTTTCTTTGTATAAAGATAATTATACCAGTAATGTCCAGTAGAGGTATTCCTCCCATGGAATCTTATGAATGAATGATCTGCAGATGTAACTAAAGAATTAGACAAAAATGAAAGATTCTCTTTTTCAGGAGAATCAGTAATTACATTGGCAATATTGTGATGTTTTAGTAATTCCCATGGTCCTTCAGTATTCCATGATGGATGTCTGAATTCTATGGCATATTGATAATCATTATTTGCTTTTTTAATAGTATTATTAATTATATTATTTTCTGGTTTTCTTGGTATATTTTCTAAAAATTTTTCTAGTATATTAAAATATTCAATGCTAAAACTAGGCGGTAATTGAATCAAAATGGCACCTAATTTCCCTGAATTATATAATGGTGAGATTTTGTCAAGAAATTCTTTAAAATCGAAAATAACATCTTTATTAATATCTAATTTTTTTCTATGGGTAATTCTTTCTGGAACCTTGATTGAAAATTCAAAATTCTGTGGCGTTGCTTTTACCATACCAAAAAATAAACCTTTAGTCATTTTAGAATAAAATTCTTCATAGAAGGTGGAATCCATTTCTACTGTATTGAAGAATTCAGAGTAATATCAAAGTCTTTTACTTTGTTTGTTTGGATAAAAAATATTTATCCATCCTCCTTTGTCTGGAATGTCTCCATAATTCCATCCAGAACATCCAAGATAATATTCCATTATTTATTTAACTAATAATAGATAGATTGCTAAAACTTTTTCAGTGTATCAAATAAAAAAAAGTCATAATACAGAAATCTGATCTAAAACATTTAACTATCTACAATATATAGATAAAGATTATAATCATTATTAAATTTCATATTTATATATGATAGATAGTATTGGAGGAATAGTAATATTTGTTTCAAATCGAGCAAGGGCTATAGAATTTTACACTCAAAAATTTGGATTTGATATTAAAGGTAAATATCCATATAAGAATACAAAATGGGTTGAAGTTGCACCCAAAAATTCTACAACTACAATTAGTTTGATAGAACCAAATCAAGATATGATGACAAATGAAGAAATTGAACAAGCAAAACAAGAAATAGGAACTATGACAAGCCTCTGGTTTTATACCAAAAATATTAATGATACATATAAAGAATTACAAGAAAAAGGAGTAAATATCACAGAACCTAAAAAACAAGATTGGGGCGGTATAATGTCTCAAATTAAAGATCAAGATAATAATATTTTGACATTGATTTCATCATATGAAGATCATGTTCATAACAAATAATAATTATTTCTTTTACAATGGAATTCTTAATATTAATAGAATTCTAAATAGAAATAATTATTGAATTATCTTCAAAATTTGTTTGAATAAACTTTTGTGAAATTCTGGTAAACATATAATATTAGAAAAGAAGCCTATTTGATTGATAAGGATTAGAGTCACATTCCAGCCATCTTTTTGCGTTTGTACAATAATTTTATTAATATTAAATGAAAATTGTTATTGCAATATAAATAAATAAAAAATGATTTACATCACAAACTGATCAAATGAAAAACAAGAACAATTACAGTTTATGATAATAAAAACAATAAAAGACGTGGTTTTTTTATTTTTGTTAAATATAAAATATATCATATGATATTTGTTATTATTATTATTTTATTAGTTATACTTTGCACAATATTTTAAATAAATCGTTATTTGGAAGTGAATTTGATAAGTTTAAACAAGCAACAGATTTTGCAAATGAGCATAAATTTTAGATTTATAGATAAAATTATGAGAATTCAATTACCAAAATAAAAGATGATTGATCAGTAAAAATGTAAAATGTAAATGAAATAATCTCATTGTAGATGCTTAATTATCAGGGATAATCAAACCAAAGAATTTTCTTGTCATCATAACAATTATCTATAAAAGCTATCATGGTTAGTGGATCACTTGGTGATCTACGTACTGCATTTACATAGTTGCAAATGAATATTGAATAAACAAAAAACAAATAAACAAAAACCATCATTTCATAGAAAATTTATAATGCAGTAACAAAATAAAATTACAGTGATTTTAATACAAATTTAAACATTCAAAATATATTCTCTTCATTGACTATAGATAGTAGAATCTTGTTACAATCTGGAAGTAAAACTGACGTTGGAGAGATTAGAGAAAATAACGAAGATTCATTTTATGTAAATGATAAATTTGGTATTTATATTATAGCTGATGGAATAGGTGGGCACGAAGGAGGAGAGATAGCAAGTAAGATTGCAACAGAATATCTCGGAGAAAGAATGTCTAAAGAATTGGAATCTCTTAATTTTTCAGATATAAAGTCAAATAAATTTTTACCAAATGAAGAAAACATCATTTTAGGAATAATAAAAACCTCAATTGTAGAAACAAATTATAAAATAATAAAAGAGAGTTCACAAAATAATTTATATAATATGGGTACTACTATAGTACTGGCTCTATGTTTCAATAAATTTTTTTACCTTGTCAATGTAGGCGATAGTAGAGGATATCTTTGGAGTAATAAAGAAAAAAGACTTGAACAATTAACAGAGGATGATTCATTAGTTAATGATATGGTCAAATTAGGAAAAATTTCTGTAGAAGAATCCAGACATCATAGATTAAAAAATATAATAACCAAGTATCTTGGATTGTCTAATTTTAGTAAACCTATAATTCAAAAAATAAACTGGGCTAGTAAGGATATGCTGATTTTATGTTCTGATGGTTTAACAAATATGTTAGAAGATAAAGAGATAGAATCAGTTATCTATCAAAATATTGGATCTAAATTCAATACGGAAGGTTTAAAAAATGATAAAAAAAGAAACAAATCTCAAGAAATAGCTAATGCTTTAGTTGATTTAAGTAATCAAAATGGAGGATATGATAATATTACTGCAGTTGTAATAGAAAATAAATAAATTCACATACCACCATTGTAATGTATGAATAAGTTATCCTCGACAAAATAAAATAACAGAGGTAGAAGTATAAAGATTAAAATTTATATTAATTCTAAAAACAAAAAAATATTAGTAGATTTTATATTGTAGGTAGAAATGCAAAAGGTTCAGAATCACACTTTAGATTAAATCCTGCTTGCAAATATATCTCGAATCATTTCATAATTGAATTGGCTTTATTACCAAAAGAAGTATAAG
>CAWIYT010000094.1:0-3033 GCA_963840085.1 uncultured Nitrososphaerales archaeon | reverse complement strand
TACTCGCCATTTCAGAAAAGCATGATGGAAAGAGTCAACCAGTATTTTAAAGACAGAATAGAGAGTTTTGATGATTATTATCCATGTATGCAAAAAGATGAATGTAATCTATTTCATGTACATAATTGGATACAATTCTTTGTTTCTACGTATAATGATACACAATCTGAGAGTTATTTCATTAACCAATTGTATAAATGAGGTAGAGATATCTTAAATTAAGAGCCAATTATTCCTTCATGCATAAATATAGTAAGAGGAAGAAACTAAATTATTTTAATCTGAAAATACATTACTAAAATAATTTAATTAATCAAATTGTTAAAGTTTGTTGTCAGTATTTGTTATTGAATAAAAGAAATTAAAACACAAGATGCCTATATTATTTCTTAAACAACAATATTGTATTTTTATTTCTTTCTCTCCTATTTTTCTTCTGCTTTTTCTGTTAGAGTTTTTAGTCTTGTTATATCTCTTTTAAAGAAAAAATCTATAAACCAATCTAACATTACTCTCAATTTTCTTTCGGTAGTTGGTAGATTTCCTAAATAATATAACCTCCAGAATATCCATCCAATAAAACCATGAATTTTACGTCCAAATACTATTCCTACTCCATTTCTTTTTCCAATAAGAGCCATAATTCCTTTAGTTTTATACTTAAAAACTAATTCTTCTTTCTTCTTTTTTTTCTTTATTGCATATATCTCATTAATTAAATTGTTAGATACTATTGTGGCTTCTCTTAATGCATGCTGAGCTGTAGGTGGATATGGTTTCCCGGTATTAGGATCTACTACAAAAGCACAATCTCCTAATGCAAAAATACTTTTGTATCCATTAACTTTTAAATTTTCATTTGTAATTATTTTTCCTGATTTATCATGTTTGCAATTTAAACCAATTATGACTTTACTTGGTTTTACACCACCAGCCCAAACCACTGTATAACTTGGTATTTTTTCTTCAGTATTTAATAATACATAATTCAAACCTATTTCTTTAACACGGTTATTAGAGATAACATATACACCATTTTTCTCAAGTTTATTTAACGTAAATTCCGATAGATCATCTGAGACTTCTGGTAAAACTCTTGGACCAGAATTTACCAATATTACTTTAATATGTTTTATATCAATATTATGATAAAACTGGTTTACAGAATCACGGACAAAATCATTTAATTCTCCAACTGTTTCTACACCAGAAAAGCCACCTCCTACCACTACAAATGTCATTAAACTTTTTTGTAATTCTGTATTTTCGTATTCAATGTCAGCTTGTTCCAACATATTTATAATGTGATTTCGTAATAACAATGCATCACCAATAGTCTTTATTGTGAATGCATTTTTATATGCACTTTCTACATCAAAAAAATTGGTTTCTCCTCCAAGTGCTAAAACTAGATAATCATATTTTAGAACTTTGATTTTATCATTTATTAATGTATTGGAATTCTTGCCAATGTTATATCTTATATCTACTTCCTTTGCTTCAAGATTTATAGAATCAATATTTGCTTCATAAAATCTAGCTCTTTTACAAAATGATCTGATAGGTGTTATTATATGTCGTGTTTCTATAGCGCTAGCAGCTACCTCAGGAAGCATAGGAGTAAAAAGAAAAAAATTGTCTCTACTTACAATTGTTATATCAATGTCAATATTATCTTGAAATTCTTTTTGTAACTGTTGTAATATTTTTATTCCAGCAAATCCACCGCCCAATATCAAGATTCTTTTTAGATCTATTGGTTTTGTTCCATGTATTAGCTCTATATGTTTTTGATAGGAATCAATTCTGCCAAACGATATATCACATTTAGGACATCTATAACGAGTACCAAATTTTATAGAAAGTATAGACGAAACAAGTCCGACTGTAATACCAAAAATAAGATGAGTAACTAATGAACCTATCAAAACAGTTAACAATTCTGATGAAAGTTCTGAATATTCAATTAGTTCTTTTTCATCTAGAGTCAATTCTTGAAGTGTATTTACTGTTTCAGGAGATAGAACAAATTGATATACTGGAATAAAGAAAACTATGAATACCACAGTACCAGCAAAAATTCCATATATTATTCCGTTTGATGGTTTGCTGATATTTAATATTCCGGTTTTATATAAGAAGATGCCTATAACCACCCCGATTGAAATAGCAGTCACCATGTGTATTCCTATTCCTGCTATAATTACAGCATCTGAAGAATACACTCCAATAACATGTCCAAATACTATCCATGATAAGTAATAAGGCATTCCCATTATTACTTCAAAGATTGTTTTAGGAATAACAAAAACAATAGCACCAATAATAGCTCCAACTATTACAAAAAATATTTCTCTTTTAAGAGAAAAATCTATTTTTATTTTGTTATTATAATTCTTCATTATCTAATATCCCACTTTTTACAATTCTTTTGTTAATTTTAGTTAAATTTGATTTTATTTTCGAAAATAAAAATTCTGAAAGATAAAATATTGTCATTGAAAAGAAACGAATAACTATAATAATACTTTCATATTTTTTTATAATTGAATATACAATGATCAATAATTTTATCTTGAATAGGTACAATATATATAAATATTTTAATTGTTAAAGAAATTGCTCTGTTGCACAACTCGATTAAATTATAGATTTTAACTTACCATATTATTTTGTTAGACTATTGTTATACTTCTAAACCAATTATACAGTGATGCTTTTAGTACTATTTCTTTTATCATATTTTCTAACCTAATAACAGTAACATATTCTCCAAACATTCTTTTGATACAGGAGAAGACAGTTTCTACAATCCATCCCTGACCATATCCATGTGAAATGTATTAAATTTAATATCTGTATGTAAAAGGCTTTTCCTGTTTTATCTATTTTCTTATCCAATAAGTAATTCCTCATTCTCTCACTTTTATTGTATGGGACCTCATCTAGCAAAAAGAAGAATCTGTCATCTCCTCAAAGAGAATATTCATTTTCTATAAATAAAAATAAACAGCAATATGATAAAAGATGTAT
>CAWIYT010000093.1:0-3369 GCA_963840085.1 uncultured Nitrososphaerales archaeon | reverse complement strand
AATTAATTAGAATTATCTTAAAAATTGGGATCATATCAGATAGTTAAAAAATCAACATCAAAGAAGATAAAATTAAATATAATATAAAAATAGTTTGTTGAGATATATAGATCCAAGGACTAGTATGTGAAGTTTTAAAGAGCGGTGGAATAAATCCGTACCATCAGATTTACAACAAAAGATCCGTAAAGGTGATGAAAATAACAAACCTCTCTTGAATCAGATAAATTATGCTTTATTGCAACTACATTTATCGAGTAATCATAATGCTAAACCAAGCCATGAGGAATTAAAAAACTGGTTACATAATGGAGAAGTAGATGTATTGAGAATAAATAAAAAATAGATAGAAAAAAAGTAATTAATAGAGACAACCAGTCACTGAAATCAAAAAATTAAATTTATTTTTTTTAATTATAATTGTATTTTTATAACTTATTTAATAATCAAAATCAATAGAAACAATGATATTATAAAAAATCATCATTTTTATACTAATATAAATTTATGAATAAAGATGGAGAAAGCAAAAAAAGAAATTATCATACATAATTAAAATGGTGCTGTTAACTTAAGTTTATTTCACCTCCTCTTTTGATAAATGAAATTTTATTTCTAATTTCTGAATTATAGAAATATACAAACAACCTTATCCAATTGTATACATGTTCTTGATCACAATTCTTTTTCTTCTTTTGGTTGTTAGTACAATAAGGATAATAATCATCAAAACATTCAGTTCTATTCTTAAAATATTGCATAACTCGTTCAATCAGGCTTTTCTCTAATGGAGAATGTAGTCTGTGTTTTAGATGTAAAAAAGTACAGGCTTGTTATGGATACCATGTTCCACCATCTGTGTAAACTGTTGTATGTCTACCATATTTATCAACTAATGATCTAATGAAATTCTCTGCTACAAACATATTTCTTTCATTTGAAATATAGATTCCCAGTATAGTTCTATGAACTGGTTCGATTGCAATTCACAACCAGCAGAAATGACTATTTCCAATCTGAATAATTGTTTCATCAACTATGAATGATGATACTCTTTTCCTTTTGTAGATTTGGCATGAACCAAATCTTTGTATCCAATTCCATATAGCAATACGACTTCGTTTCTCATCGTCATAGAATATATCTAATGCTTTGGAAGTATTCCGTAAACTGAGACCAAGAAAATACAAATATAAAGAATACATAACTACAATAGTGGATGTTCTGTTCCTGACAAATCCTAGTAACATACAAGTTAGAATAGGAGGACATTCACAGCTAAATCTATTCTTTTAAATTAACAGCGCTATTAAAAGTGATGATATAAAATCAAAGATAATTCCTTATAGTTTTTCATTGTTTTTATTTTTTTTTTTTTGGTTACCTATAGGTAAATGTAATTAATCATTATTTATCAAAATATATATTCTAGGAAATATTCAAATTGTATATACAGTTAAGTCTATAAACATAAGTAGCATAAAATAATAATCTATTTTCAAAATGGAATTTAATAAATAGTATTTAATAGTAAAATCTTTTTAAAATACTACTAAAATATTACCTAATTTAATTCGATGATTTAAATATACAATATTCATCCATAATTCAATTACTAAATTCTAATATAATTAAAAATTATAAATATTTTTAATATAATTTGATTAGGACTGAAATATCTCTTATATTTTTATTAAGTATTTTACTATTTGTGAGTCTTGATATTTCATCCCATAATCATATTGTGTTAGGAAAAGAAGATAGCAAGAGTAGTGATGATGATGATACAAGAGAAAAAGGAAAGCAACATGATGATGGTGATAAAGGAAAACAACATGATGGTGATACAAGAGAAAAAGGAAAGCAACATGATGATGGTGATAAAGGAAAACAACATGATGGTGATAAAGGAAAACAACATGATGGTGATACAAGAGAAAAAGGAAAGGAACATGATGATGGTGATGTACCATTTATACTTCCAATACCATTTCCTTAGAAGTATTTTACTCTTAAAATAATATTTGTATTAGATAGATTTTTTGTACCATCAAATAAATTAACTTCTCTGAAACTAAGATATCAATAACTTTTGCCTAGGAATATAAAACTAAATAAAATAATAGATCAATTCCGATGGATCTGTAGGGTAAAAGGATTTAACTTCATTAGAAGTAATTCATAATGGGATTAAAATTATATCTTAATTTATAAGATTAATCAAAATTTTCAGTAGAATTAGATATATCTAATTTAGAAAGTTGATAGGTGCTCGTCCCATTAACTAAAAGGATTCAACAACTGAAATTAATGAGGACTTAATCTCATTATAGCAGAATAAGGTAACATAATATATTATTTTTTTTAATTCTTAGAACTAATTTTCCTTTCTTGAATGTATAGTTATAAACCAAAGAAAAATCAGTTAATATTCATTAACTTTACAACTACACTATCATAAGTTAAGTATCTCATATATCATCAACATGCATTAGTATTTTTAACATACTCTGATAGAAAGAACTTTAGCTCTGAATGTTTAGATTGATACATGTGCCCAAATCCTATATTCTGAAATTATCTGATACTCAGAAAAAGAAACTGAATAGATTCATGAAGAGTACCTCGTGACAAAGAGGAATACAGAAGAGAGCGTCTGCTATAAAGCAAAAGATGAAGAAGGAGTACCTTACAGAACAATAGCCAAAAACCTTGGTGTAAATTACCGTAATGTGTATGACTGGATTAACAATTACAGAAAACACGGTTTGGATGGTATAAGAAACAAGAGAAAGAATGCAGGTAGAAAGCCAGTAATATCTACTCACAAAAAACAAAGAGATGGTAAAAGACATAGTATTGAACAAATCACCCCATACATTTGGCTATCTCAAAAATACCTGCTGGAGTATTAGGCTTTTAGCTACATATCTCTCACATCATTACTGGAAATGAATGTCAGTCCAATGCAAACATGATGGAGAATAATTCATGATTTAGGTATAGTATGCAAAAGGCCCAAACTTGAACTGGAGAAAGGCATCGATTTTGAGGAAAAGAAGAACAGGATAGACAGATACAAAAAAATATCCTCTGCTCTTTTTAAAAAAAGATTCTACTGGGATTTGAAGATGAAACGTGGTTACATCTTCAACCATACATAACCAGAACATACATGAGAAGAGGGAAACAGCAAAAGATACTCCATAAAGGATTCTAATGATAAAGTCAATGTATTCATAACCACTTCTCTATCCCCTAAATGGAATCAAATTCAATACAAGCAAGACAAGAAACAGCAATGATTTCATAAACCATCTAAACAGCATCAAGAGATATGTACTAAAGAGAAGTATCAAGAGGTTCATA